>JALWSL010000710.1 GCA_027080405.1 Planctomycetaceae bacterium | reverse complement strand
AAAAAAACTGCTGGAGGCCCTGCGGCAAGGAGAAATACAGATACTCATAGGCACCCACGCACTCATTGAAGATCCGGTGATCTTCAAAAACCTCGGCATGGTTGTGATTGATGAGCAGCACCGCTTTGGTGTAGCACAGCGGGCCCGGCTCTGGGAGAAAAGTGCCAAAAATCCACCCCATGTGCTGGTGATGACGGCCACTCCCATCCCCAGAACCCTGGCCATGACCGTTTTCGGGGATCTGGATGTATCGGTCATTGACGAATTGCCTCCGGGCCGGAAGCCCGTAACAACGGTACACATGACCGACAGCGACCGATTGCGGATTTTCGGCTTTATGAAAAAAGAAATCAGCGCAGGCAGGCAGGTCTATGTGGTCTATCCGCTGATCAGCGAATCGGAAAAGCTGGACTACAAAGACCTTGAAGACGGATATGAAAGCATTTGCCGGGCCTTTCCGAAACCCGAATATCAGGTCAGCATTGTGCACGGTCGAATGAAAGCGGAAGACAAGGAATGGGAAATGCAGCGCTTTGTGCGGGGCGAAAGTCAGATCATGGTGGCTACCACCGTGATAGAAGTGGGGGTAGACGTACCCAATGCCAGCGTTATGGTTATTGAAAGTGCCGAACGTTTTGGCCTGGCACAACTGCATCAGTTGAGGGGTCGAGTGGGACGCGGAGCCGATAAAAGCTATTGCATCCTCGTGAGCAAACACAAACTAAG
Source organism: Planctomycetaceae bacterium (assembly GCA_027080405.1). GTDB lineage: Bacteria > Planctomycetota > Planctomycetia > Planctomycetales > Planctomycetaceae > Rubinisphaera. The sequence continues at coordinate 2,210 of JALWSL010000710.1, read as the reverse complement.
CAGCGATGCCCGCCTTCGAATAAAAACCATGACCAACAGCAATGACGGCTTCCACATTGCCCAGGTAGATATGGAACTCCGCGGCCCCGGGGCCTTCGACAGCACCCGGCAGAGCGGCCATGTACAGTTTCGCATTGCCGATATCCAAAAAGACATGCCCATACTGCTGGAAGCGCGGAAATCAGCGGCAGCCATTATGAAGAATGATCCCCTCCTGGAGAAAGAGGAACACCGGGTTCTGAGAAAAGCAATAATTTCAAAAAGAAGCGGGTTCAATGAGTGGGCGAGGATATTGTAGATTTGTAGAATCCAAAACCTAGCCTTATGAAAGTCAACTTAAAGAGCGTACTGCTCAGCTGGATCACCTATACCCTTTTGCTCACCCTCGCTCTGCTGCTCAACCGCAGCATTTATTTCAATGATTTCAACCTGAAGATTCTGGACGCATCCACCCTCTTCAACCTCTGGGTGCAGATCGTATTACTCACCTTTACAGGCTTCATCATTTACATCTTTTTCAAATTCCTGATGGGGGACATGCTTCGCAGAAAGCCGAAAAGGAAAATCTTCCTGATTCTCATTTTTTATGTGCTGATGGTATCCAGTTATCTCATCACCTTTTCCTTGGCCTATAAAGAACTGCCACAACAGGTCATGATTGATGCGCCTCTGATGACAGCGGTGGTAAGCATTCTGATGGGAAGCATTCCCTATTTCCGTAAAAATATATTTGACCTCAGTGAATGGTAATTTCAGGCCGATTCCAGGCGCTTAAGCAGATTGAGAAGGGTTTTGCGCTGACTGGGAGAAAGGTCGGGGTTTTCGAGCAGTGAGCGGATGCGTTGCACAGAGAGGGCATTAAAACCAGGCTTTTCTTTTAGCGAGGCTTCCTTTTTCCCGGTCTTTTTTGAAGATTCAGTCATTGCAAGGCTTGTTTAACTTTAAAGATATATGCTTCTGCCCCTCCGTAAAGCCCCGGCTATTCGGGAATAAATGTGGAAAAGTGCCAAAGGTGCACATTAAAAAAGAAATGCCGCGCACAATTATTGTGTCAACGGCATCTCGTAAATCTTCTGGCAGTTGAAAGTAAATCTCAGGCGGCAAGGGCCGTATTGGCAATTTCCTCGTAAACGCGGTCGACAATCACCGCAAGCAATGCCAGCTTTTCACTTATCTCTTCTCGGTTTCCGCTATTCTTGGCCCGGTATTCAATATCATTGACCAAGTCGTAAAGGCGGCTGTTGCCCAAAATACTGACACTTGATTTGAATTTATGGGCTACACCACTAAGGCCCGTGAAGTTCCCCGCTTTCAGCAGCTCCTTCATCTCCTGCACCTGCTCGTTGGCTGTTGCTGTAAACATGCCAAGAATTTCAGCGATAAAATCAAGATCATTGCCGCTCAACTCACGCAGTGAGTCCAGGTCTATAATTTTCCCCTCTTTAAAGAAAATTTCGAGATTGCCTGTGGATTGAATATTGTTTTCTTGTATTTGCATAATGACCCGTTTTAATCGTATGCACAGTTGTACGAAAGACACCGATGAAAGTTTTCTTTATTTGCATTTTTTTTAAAAGCCCCGGCAAATAACTTAGTTTTACTTCCCAGGCAATCAAAATAAACTCTCCCATTATGAGCGCTAGTGCAATAAAGATCTTTGTGGTCGAAGACGAGATCATGTTTGGAAAAATGCTGCAAAAAGGCCTGGAAACAGAAAATCCGGACTACGATATCAGTGTTTTTACCACAGGAAAAGAATTTCTTGACAATCTGCACCAAAATCCGCACATCGTAACACTCGACTACAACCTGCCGGACATCACCGGTCTGGAATTGTTGCAGGAAGTAAAAAAATACAACCCGGACATCTCGGTGATTGTGCTCTCCGGACAGGAGAAAGTGGATGTAGTAGTGAATGCCTACGACCTGGGTGCCGATCGCTATATCGTGAAAAATGAAAAGGCCATCGTGGAGGTCGTTAAAAGTGTAAATAGCTACAGCGAAAAAGTAGCCCTGAAAAATGAAGTGGAACGCCTTCGGTCCATGCTTATTGACCGCAGCAGATACGACAACCTGCTGGGCGAAAGCAAGGCCATCATGAAAGTGCTGAACCTTATACAAAAGGTCGAAAACAACAAAATTTTAGTACTCATCACAGGCGAGAGCGGCACCGGAAAGGATGTAGTAGCACAGACCATCCACTACAATTC
>JALWSL010000709.1 GCA_027080405.1 Planctomycetaceae bacterium | reverse complement strand
GTTACCCGATAGTTCCTCATCGGGTGGGAGCTTGGTCTACAGTTACTCGTCACGAACTTCTGCATCTTCTACCTCTTGATTTATTGGTTGGTGTATTGATGAAAAGTCGATACCTTTTTTTTCTTTTTTTTCAGACGGTTTCGCTGTCTGTTTTCGCTCAGGAGACGTTGCGCACTGTTGAAAGTACAAGATCCGGACAGCATTGGGTCGATGCTCAAACCGATCCACCGAAATCAGCGGAACAGTCGTTGAAATGTTTTCAGGTGGAACCAGGAATGAGGGTGGAACTTGTTGCGGCCGAACCGTTGGTTTTCGATCCGGTTGCGATTGCATTTGATCATCGCGGACGGATGTTTGTGGCGGAATACCGCGACTATCCTACCGGCCCGGAAAAAGAAACGGATCCGCCGTTTTCACGGATTGTGATGCTCGAAGATACCGATCACGATGGGCGTATGGATCGTCGCACCGTTTTCGCCGATCATCTGAATTTTGTTCATTCGCTGATGGCTTACAAGGGAGGAATTCTTGTTGCCCCGCACGATAGAATTCTCTTCCTGAAAGATACCGATGACGACAACATCGCCGATTTCAGACAGGTTCTTTATCGCGGGTTCAAGCCATTTCATTCGCAGGCGCAAATTGGGAATCCTCGCTGGGGGATCGATAACTGGGTCACTCTCAATTATGGTACCGGGAGCGTCAGTCGTGTTGATTGTCCTGAAAAAGTGGTCGAAATGCCCCGGCTTGATTTTCGGTTTGACCCGTTGACAAAACAGTTCGAACCGGATAGCGGTCGTGGACAATATGGAAATACTGTTGATCGCTGGGGAAATCGATTCTTCTGTGCGAATCGGAATCCGATCATGACATCTACCATGTCTTACCGGGCGGCGAAACGTAATCCGTTTCTGATCATTCCCCAGGCATATGTCGATGTCGCCCCTTCCGGCGGGCAGACGCGGGTTTTTCCGTTGACAGAAATGAAAAGCAACTGGCTTTCCCATGCGGGCACACATACCTCAGCCTGTGGAGTGACCGCCTATCTTGGTGATCTGTTTGGTGACGATTTCAACGAAAGTATTTTCGTCTGCGAACCGGTCGGGTACCTTGTGACGCGCTCTCTCATTCAACGCGACGGAGTCACTTTCACTTCTGTGCGAGCACGGCCGAAGGCGGACTTTCTGGCCTCAACAGATACCTGGTTCCGACCAGCCAGTCTGGCAACCGGTCCAAACGGGGCGATTTATCTGGCAGATATGTATCGGCTGTATGTCGAACATCCCCGCTTTTTTCCGGAAGAGGCAGCCAAAAAAATGAAATGGCGAGCTGGCGACGATCGCGGACGTATCTGGCGAATCGTGCCGAAAAAGTCCCCCTCAATCAAACCGTTCAAACCACCTGAATCAACAGCGGAGCTGATACAACTTCTTGATGACAACAACGGCTGGCGACAGTTCCTTGCTCAGCGGTTGCTGGTGGAACGTCAGGATAAAAAGGCGGTGCCAGAACTGAATCGGCTACTGCATGACTGTGAATCTGCAACAACGCGTTTGCATGTGATGTGGACCCTGGACGGACTTGATGCCCTCAGGATCACTCAACTTCTGCAGTTGCTACACGACGAAAATATTTATGTGCGGCGAGACGCGATCCGGCTTGTTGGGGCGCGGTTGGAGCAGCATCCCGAATTGTTGGATCATTTACTGCAACTGACAGATTCTGAGGACGTGCTGATCCGCTACCAGGTGGCGCTCGCTTTGGGGGAAGATCGTCACCGGCAAAATGAGGGACGTATTACCGAAACGCTCATTAAACTGGCTGTTCGCGATGGAGCAGAAAAGTGGTTTGCCTGGGCAATTCTTACCTGCGCAGAAAAGCGATCTGCAGCCATTTTGGCGGGAATTGTTGGTCGGATTGAACCGACTCATCAAATGCTGGTTCGCGAATTGGCTACGATTGTCGGGGCCCGAGGTGATCTCGATGAAATTGGATCGCTTCTAACAACCGTTGGGGAGGCTCCACAGCAGCATGTCTGGTGGCAAACAGTAACGCTAAGTGGATTGGCCGCCGGGCTGCAGCGTTACCGCGGGGAGCGGGGACGAATGTCACTTGCAAAACTACTTTCCAGGCCGCCGAAAGTGCTGAAGGATCGCATGGAGCCGATCAGAAAACTGTTTTCGAATGCAACTGATGTGGCACTGGATGCCGGGCTTTCGATCAGCGATCGCGTTGCGGCGATTGAGCTGCTCGGTTATCAGCCATTCGCACAATCGGAGGTCGCCTACCGCAAACTGCTGACTGCGGGACAACCGGTGGAAGTTCAGATTGCGTGCGTTCAAGCGATGCAAAAAAGTGGTCATGCGGGCATTCCGGAAATCATTTTTGATAGCTGGTCGGAATTGGGACCGCAGGTGAGACAGCCTGCCCTTGATTTGCTGTTACGGCGTATCAAAACGACAAAGCAGGTTTTGCTCGCGATGACGCAAGATCGGATTCCGCCCGCAGTGATTGATCTGGATCGCCGGGTGCGTTTGTTGAAGCATCGTGATCCTGAAATAAAAGCGATGGCGGAAAAACTGTTCGGCGGTGCCGTTTCGGCCAACCGTCAGGAAGTTGCCAGGAAATATTCAGTCGCATTGACAATGCCGGCTTCTGCCCAAAAGGGGCTTGCGGTTTTCGATCGCAACTGCGCCAAATGTCATCGCGTTGATGGTCGCGGTCATGAAGTCGGTCCCGATATCAGCGACGTACGCAATCGATCCACCGAAGCAATCCTTTACGATATTCTCGATCCGAACCGGGCCATCGATCCGAAATATACCGATTACATCATTCTCACTGAAGACGGGCAAATATTCACCGGACTGATTTCCGCAGAAACAGCCGCAGCGGTCATTCTTCGCCAGGCGGAAAACAAACAGCAGACAATCCCGAG
>JALWSL010000708.1:2054-2942 GCA_027080405.1 Planctomycetaceae bacterium | reverse complement strand
GTACCGGCAAGCGATACCCCTGTTGCGTCGTGACAGGATCGAATCATTTACTTTTTGAACCAGCCGGAAACCTTTTGCCACATTTTGGAAATGGTTCCCGCATGTTCTTTGCCTTCTTTGCCGGTCGGTTTTCCTTTGTCGAGTACCGCAGACAGCTTACTAATTTCTTCGTGCAACGCTTTTACTTCCTTCGAGCGTTTTTCGCCTGTTTGTTTCTCGTACTTTTTCAATTCGTCGACCGCAACATGCAAAGCTGCGTTTGCCTCATCATAGTTGCCAGCCTGCATTTCGACTTCTGCCAGCTTGAGGTTGTCGGCTGCCTGTTTCAGCGGCAAATCAATTTCATCGAATTCGAAAATCACACCGGCACTTTGCAGCGTCCGCAATGCGGCATCAGCCTTCAGGTGGTTCTCGTGATCTTCTTTGGCCAACTCTGTTTTAGCGATAGACAGAACCTGCTTCGTCAAATTGAAGTCCAACTTGACCGACGTATATTCGAGGTCGGCTTTCGTTACCGCGATCGCTTTGGGTGCCGGTTTTGTCTTTCCTGCCGGTTTCGCATCTCCTGCTTTTTTGTTTTCTGCCTTCTGTTTTGCTTCAGCTTTCGCTTTCAGGACAGGCGAAATGAAATCCCGACGGGACAGCTCTTCGAACAGAGTAATAAAAGCGGGTTTGATCGTGTCTTCGTCTGTGTAGACCAGCTTCCCGGATTTTATCTCCGTTTTCACTTTGTACTGTGGCAACACATTATCGATAATGCCGACAAGCTTCAGTGCCTGATCGACATGCTTTCGAGCTTGCTCATGCTGTTTTGCTGCAATTGCCTGTCTTGCCTGGGCCACATGCTTCAGAATCCGTCCGCCTGCAAACGAAATATCGCGCGATTCC
>JALWSL010000708.1:0-2044 GCA_027080405.1 Planctomycetaceae bacterium | reverse complement strand
GGTCAACTTCGTCAGCGGGCCGACATCCACTTTCGATGATATTCGAGAAGCAGGTGCTTTCGCGGTCTTACCAGAGGAATTCGCATCCTTCGCATTGCACGCACTGGAACAAAGCACCAACACCGCAACACCCGCACAACGCAAAAATAAACGATTCATCTACAATACTCCTGACTTGATTCATAAAGACTCAGATACAAAGACTCAACCAGAAGGGCACCACATCCCGTCCCCTTCTAACAGACAAACAACGTGCCGACCGTCCGCAACCTCTCCGCAAACTCCGCAGAGCATCGTCATTCACAGGAGGAAATTTTCTCTCCGCAGGAACTGGTGGGGAGACCTTCGAGGAGCCAATCTCTTGCCTTTCCCGCTTCTTCCCGGCTGAAGTAGCGAATCGTGGCAGAGGTAAACGGACGGCAAAATGCTGTCATCCATTTCTCCCATTGGCTTTCACCGACAACAGCAAGCCGCTCGATGTCACGATAATGCTTGACATCGAACTTGAGGTCTTCCCACATCGCCCCCATCTTCCAGCCATGGAAATCGTGCATATCAAAAAGAATCATCACCTTCCCGTGAATCTTGATCAAACGCTCAATCTCGGGCATGAACAGTTCATAATCCTGCTTTTCCAACTTCCCGGTCGCACGAACTTTCAGCACCTTCCCTTCATGGCACTCAACAATTTCAACGCTCATTTCTCTCTCCCGGATAAATTTTGACACCAGCCATTTCCGCTAAAAACCAAGCAGCCTCCACCACACAAACCCGGCCAGCAGAAAACTCATCACAACAAGAACCCACAGCCCTCGTGTCATCCAGAACAACGCACCACGACCGGGCCGACACTGCCTCATAAAGAACCTGCCTCGCCTCACCTGCGAATCCATCACGCGCCTCCGCTGCCCACGTATTGGGGACAATCTCTCTGCCCGAACGTTCAAGCAAATGGCGTGCCGCACCGGAAAGCCCCGCACGACTGGTCTGTTCTGACCGCCGTAACCAACATGAAATATTCAACGGTCATCGCACCGTTCGTAAACTTTAGCCGTTAGTAGCGCAAAGCGGTTGCGCCACAATGACGCACCAAAGAACTGATGACTGAAGCAGTAATGTGTGCTCTGCCGCACTTCTGATACAACGAACTCACTTGCTACACGGCAAACTCGATGCGTTATAACGCACCATACGGCGACTGCTATCTCGTATATCAGGAATCACGCATCAGTAGAGGTGCCAGAATAAAACGGCAACAGTTTGAAAATTGTTGCCCCTACTGGCCGGAAAATAAAAATGCGTACGGTTCAAAGAACTAAGGGTGTGCATTTATTGGTCTGCGTGTCCAGAATTTGAACAGACATGTTTTTCCAATACAAGATTCAGTGAAGCGAGTTTACTCCGCAATGTCGTGCGTGAAATTCCCAGCAGGCGGGCCGCTTCCACCTGGTTCCCCTCCACGCAATTGAGAACCTCCTGCAAAACAATTTGATCCACTCTGTTTTGAACCTTGCGGTAGATATCTTTCTCTCCCGCCTGGATCCAATCGCGAATCAGTTGAGCAAGATTCGGGGCTTCGGTTTGGGATATACTCTTTGCTGCCGTGCGAACCCGGCAAGCGGCTGGAAAGTGCTCCGGAACCAGAACATCCGCCTGAGAGTTGACCATCGCATGTTTCAAGGCCCCCTGTAGTTCCCGCACATTGCCCGGCCAGTGATATGTTTTGAGCATCTGCAGGGCTTCGGGAGAAATGGCCCGCACTTTTTTGTGCAGCTCCCGATTAAACAGGTTCATAAAATGATCGACGAGTATCGGAATATCATCCTGTCGAGAGCGCAACGGCGGCAGTTCAATAGAAAAAACCTTGAGCCGATAGTACAAGTCTTCGCGGAAACAGCCTTCGAAGATCAGTTTTTCCAGGTTTTGATTGGTCGCTGCGATCACACGCACATCTGTCTGGATTGTTTTGTTGCCTCCAACGCGTTCGAAGCATCCATCCTGCAAAAGACGCAACATTTTGGCCTGCGTGGCCAAGGTCATATCC
>JALWSL010000707.1:4328-11548 GCA_027080405.1 Planctomycetaceae bacterium | reverse complement strand
CGCGTCGATTTTCTCCTCAGGTGGTTCGGGAGTGGCGAGCCGAACCCGCCCTTTGTTGGTCTCTTTTTGTCGAGTGGAGGGCCGGGATTCCAGTTTCGTTTCGATTGCTGCTTCGGTCTGGTCTGTTGTCCCTGTTTTGAACATGTCTGGCTTTTCGCTTTCAGTTGCTGGCGAGGCAACAGCCCCGGAGTGAAGGGGGGATTGGGAGGAATAACTCTCTTCATTCGGTTGGGAAATCGGTTTTCGTTCCCGGTTCAACAAAGCTCCAGCATCATTCTGCGAAGCCAATGTTTTTCCCGGTTGATACGGTCTTTTTTGTCGGGTTGTTTCGGGCGATTTTCGCCTGGAAGATTTTGGGGATCCCGTGGGTGTCGAGAGTGGGGAGGAAGCGGGAGCCGATTCGACCTTTTTTTCCTCTTTTCGACTGATCTCTGCTTCAGCCTTCATTGCCGTTTGCGCCGGTTGTGTACTCTGTTTTTTGGGAGCATCACTCGGGACAGACGCCGTGCGTACTGGCGGAACGAGATCGGGTAGCATTTCGGAAACATCAAGTCCACTCGGGATATCGTTGAAAATATCTTTATCTGGCGAAGCCGGGTTGTTCGGGGCAGCAGCATTTACCGGCTCCTGTTTCGATTGAACCGCCATCGGAACTTCTTGGGGAACGGTCTTGCTTTCGTTCTCACTTTTCGAAGCCACTTTAACAGGGGCTGTTGATTTCACCTGCTCTGCTGCTGTTGCCGCTGTTGTTGCGGGGGTGCCATCAACTGCGGAAGAACTGGCGACAGGACGACTTTCTTCCCACCGCTTCAACAGGGCATGCGCGGTCTGAGCAATAGAGGACGTCCCGGATGGACTGCTTTGGGATGCTTCGCTCGACCTGTTTTCTTCAGCAGGGAGGGGTTTTCCGCACTGGGGACATTTCTGAATATCACCATTTTCCTTGCCTGCAAGAGGAACGATTTCTTCCTTGCAATGATCGCACCACATATCCCCTCCCTGGAAACTGCCAGATGGACTCACACAATAAGGGGGCATTCCCGCTCGAACAGAGGCGGTCATTGAGACTCTGCCTGCATTATCGTAGAATGACGAACCGCTTCGCTTCTTACCCCCGGCTCGGTTTTGTAAGGGAGAGTCATAGCAGGAAACACCTGTTTGGGCAAGATGAACTTTGGGGCGAACGGTTCTCTGCACTCTTCCCTATTCTGCATATTTTATGCCAATGTTGGTTGTGGGAACCTGCAAGGATCGGAATAATTGATTGTTGATGCGAAATACTGCCTGCCTGAAAAAATGGAGAAAATAGTTATGCCCGTAAACTGTTCGAAGTTCAATTTCGCCTGTTCTGTTTCTGCCTTAACATCAGCTTTGACACTGTGTTGTGCCGTTTTGTTGCTTCCGATGAAACAGGTGAGCGCGGCAGGTCCTGTCAAATTCAAGGTACAGCGATTGACTGTAGATGCCAACGAGGGGGTAGATATTGCAGATGTCGATAAAGACGGGAAGCTCGATGTTATTGCAGGACGGAACTGGTTCCGGGCTCCGCATTATGTGCCTCACCCGTTGCGTTCAATCGAGGATTGGAACGGTTATGTCACCAGCAATGGCGATTTCGCATTCGACGTGAACGGGGACGATTGGGTCGATGTTGTCGCGGGAAGTTTTTTGGCCACCGAAATCTACTGGTTTGAAAACCCCCGAATCGAGGGGCTTCGACTCGGACAGATGTGGAAAAAGCATCTGTTGATCGATACCCAATTGAGTCAGAACGAGGGCGCTCTTTTTGCGGACATCGATGGCGACAACATTCCCGAATATATTGTCAATAGTTGGAACAAAAAGAACCCCGTGATTGCCTGGAAGTTTTCAACCAGGAAGCAAACCGAAACGGTCACGGCGAAAATAAAGGGGAAGAAGGTAAAAAAAGAGGTCACTCGCACCGTGCCCTCTCTTTCAAAAATTCTGATTGGTCAACAGGCCAACGGTCACGGGATGGCGTTGGGAGATATCAACAACGATGGACGCCTGGATGTTCTTGTCGGTGAAGGCTGGTATGAACAGCCTGCCGATTTTTCCCCCGATAAACCATGGATTTATCATGCCGACTGGGCCGATTGGCATGCTGCGGTTCCGTGTGTTGTGGTGGACGTCAATAATGACGGGAAAAATGATATCATCTGGGCCAAGGGACACGACTACGGAATTTTCTGGTGGGAAATAACCGGACAAAATGCAGACGGTTCGCTGCAATGGCAAGAGCACGAAATCGATAGCAGCTTTTCTCAGGCACACGCCTTGCATCTGGCTGATCTGGATGGTGACGGGCAGGATGAGATGATCACCGGAAAACGGGTCCGCGCCCATAACGGGAATGATCCGGGGGGCAAGGAACCAGCCGGGGTTTTCTATTACAAATGGGATCGGAAAAGTCTGAAATTTACCAGATATGCAATTGATACATCCGGTAAAGTAGGGATCGGCTTGCAAATTCGTACTGCCGATTTGAACGACGATGGAAAAATCGACATCGCTTTGGCCGGAAAATCGGGAACACATATTCTGATCAATCTGGGGCAATAAGCAGGAGCAATCAGCGCTCGAGTTGCCTGATTCATCTGGTCGAATCCGCGTCTAGCCGAACAAGCTGTCATTTCTTCCGAGAAACGGTACTAAAACGAAAAACGGTGCTCAAAGCCGTAACTGTGGCGGAACCGCAGGCGTTCTGAATCCTCTCCAACTTTGGTGAGCATTATTTGCAAAACGATTCCAACAAAAAACTTCTGTTGACCTCTCGAAGCGTTGTTTCGTAAGTTGCCACTCCTATCCTCGAAATATGGGCTCTTTTTGTTGGGTTTGTCCCGATAATCAGGAGTTCCACCTTCCTCCAATTCCCTTCCAGCAGACAGAACTGTCTATCTGCTCTGAGGTTATGTCGATCGGATTTTCCCTTTTGAATTCGTGGCATTTCTTCCGTACAGGACGTATCAAAATGTCTCCCAAATTCCTGTTCTTCCAATCGGACTTCCGGATCGCCGGGTTGTCGTCAATAACCTCTGTTTTTGCCTGCCTCCCGTTTGGGCAGAAATTGCTTTCATGGGGGATTATTTTATTGGCGGTTTTTCCTCTAATTGCCCTGCAAGGTTGTACTGAAATGAACCTGGGGAGTTCGCTGGCGATGCCCTCTTTGAGCAAAATGGCATTCAAGTCGGATGAAGCTGATGAATTTGACGAATTCGAAATGGACGAAGGCCCCGAAGAAGTCGATCCTCCCTTTTTGGGGCAGTATGTGACGGTTTCCGGTTTGAATATGATTCTGCTTGAAGGTGTCGGATTGGTGACGGGACTGGACGGGACGGGGGGCGATCCTCCGCCTTCCCAATACCGGACCGCTCTGCTTAAAGATATGCAGCGACGGGATATTCCGAACCGTAACAGTATTATCCGTTCTCCTTCAACCGCCCTGGTGATTGTGCGCGCCTATTTGCCCCCGCTGGTGCAACCGGGGGATCGCTTCGATGTGGAGGTTCGGCTTCCCGAGGGGAGCGAAACCACGAGTCTGAATGGAGGATGGTTACTCGAATGCAGGCTGAGCGAACGGGCTGTCGTGGCAGGTCGTGGTGTGATCGACGGAAAAGAACGGGCACGCGCGTCCGGCCCGATTCTGGTTTCCCTGGGTGAAGGAAAATCAAGCAGTCTGCTGCAAAGGGGACGTGTCATCGGAGGTGGTGTTGGCCTGGAATCGCGGGATATGCGCCTTTACATGAAAGAGGATGTGCGTAGCGTTCGCAATGCCACGCGGATCGCCAGTCGAATCGGAACACGATTTTTCAGCTACGACAGCTATGGCCATCGTGAACCGCTCGCTGCAGCCAAGAGTGACAAGAGGATCACCCTGAAAATTCACCCTGCCTACAAAGACAACTTCCCCCGTTATGTCCAGGTGATTCAGAATATCGCGTTCCGGGAATCGGAAGTGGAACAGCAGGTACGGATGGAGAGGCTTGAAGAAGAATTGATGATACCGGAAAAGGCAGAATTGGCCGCAATCCAGCTGGAAGCAATAGGCCCGGAGGCCATTCCCAGTTTGAAAAAGGGGTTGAAGGCGGAGACATTGGAATCCCGGTTCCACGCAGCCGTTGCGTTGGCCTATCTTGGCGAAACAGCAGGACTGGAGGTTCTGTATGAAGCAGCCAGAGACGAGCCTGCGTTCCGCGTTTTCGCCATGGCGGCGATGTCAACACTTGATGACGGAGAAACGCATTACTATTTCAGCCAACTGATGAACGAAGAATTGATGGAGGTTCGCTATGGCGCGTTTCGTGGTTTGACAACCGTCAACAAGAACGATCCCCTGGTACGTGGCGAAACATTGAATGGCCAGTGCAAATTGCACGTGATCGATGTTCCGGGCGAGCCGATGATTCATCTGACACATCATCAAAAAGCGGAAATCGTACTGTTTGGCAGCAAACAGGAATTCAAGGTTCCCATTGCCGTTGCAGCCGGGCCGCATATCAGGATCAATGCTCCGGCTGGTTCCGACAATATCATCGTGAGCCGGTACAAGGTGGGCGAAAAAGATCAGCGACGTGTTGTTTCCCGTGAAATTGCGGAAGTAATTCGAGCAGCCGCCGATCTGGGGGCCAGTTATCCCGATCTTGCCCAGATGCTCGTTCAGGCGGAAAGGCAGCGAAATCTTCCCGGGCAAATCGGAATCGATATGCTTCCTGAAGCGGGACGTGTCTATATTCGCCCGGGGGGCGATTCAGACGGAAAGCGGTCAGCCGGCAGAGCAAAGAAAATCGGGAACAAAAACATGGTTCCGAACCAGTACCGGAAAATCGAAGAAGATGACAAGGAGGCACTCAAACCTTTGCTGAGCAGCGAAACATCCCACCAGGAGTCATCTGCAGAAAAATCGATTGAATCTTCGAAAAAAGGGAAACCCGAAACGGAAAAACTGCGGAAAGAAAATTCGCCTGAAAAATCGATCCTGTTCCGTCCGAAGTCAAAGTCGAAATCGAATCAGGAATCGGATTCCAACAGGAAAAAGGAAGATTCCTCACCGCGAATTCAACCTGAAAAAGACAGAAGGCCCCTCTACCGGAAGTTCAATCCCATCAAAAAAGCGGCAGCACTACTGACTCCGAAACGGGAAGGTGAGCTTCTGTATCCGGAGACAGAACCGCCTCCCCAGCAGTAACGGAACCATTCAGTTTTTTCTGACGGACAACTGACAACCCGGCACGGCCGGTCTGTTCTGACCGCCGTAACCAAAATGAGATTTTCAAAAGTTTTCGCACTGTTCGTAAACTTTAACCGTTGGTAGTACAGGGACGAGTTGGGTCGAAACCGGCCTGACTCGCCCGCTTCTTTTCCTCTTTCGGCCATACCAGTAAGGCATCATGCTGAAATCCCTTGAAGTTTTCGGCTTCAAAAGTTTTGCGGATCGAACGGTGTTCGAATTCGCCGAGGGGATTACATGCGTTGTCGGGCCGAACGGTTCGGGGAAAAGTAATGTTGTGGACGCGATGAAATGGCTGTTGGGAGATCAAAGTCCCAAAAGTCTGCGCGGCAAGTCGATGTCGGATGTCATCTTCAGCGGGTCGCGCTCCCGTAAACCGAGCGGATTCGCAGAAGCGTCGCTCCGCTTCGATAACAGCAGGCGATTTCTGGATATCGATACGGACGATGTAAAAATCACACGCCGGTTGTATCAGGGAGGAGACTCCGAATATCTGATCAATGGCGAAATCTCCCGCCTGAAGGATATCCGTGAGCTGTTCATGGGCACGGGAGCAACCACATCGGCCTATTCGATTATCGAACAGGGACGCGTTGCCCAGGTATTGCAGGGGAATCCCTCGACAAGACGGGTTTTATTCGATGAAGCGGCTGGAATCAGTCGGTACAAATCGCGGAGAATTGATGCCGAAAGAAAACTGGAACGCGTCTCGCAAAACCTCCTGCGATTAACCGACATCGTCGATGCTGTCGAAACGCAACTGCATGCCAGGAGAAGTCAGGCAGGTAAAGCCGCCAAGTTTCGTGAACTGGCCAAAAGCTATGATGCGCTCTGGCTCGGTCTGGCTGCTGACGATTCCCGTCAGCTGTTTTTCAATCTGACCAGGCTCCATAGCGAGATCGACAGACTGAGCAAACAGGTTGATCACACGAAAGCGGAACAGCAATCGTTCGAACTGCAGCGAAAAGAATTGCGAGAACAGTTCAGCCGTATTGATGAACAACTTCAACAGACTGAAGGACGACTTTCAACATTGATGCAGCAACGGTCCAGTCTGCAAACATCGTTGCTGCATCAGCATGAACGCAGCAGCGAAATCGAACATGAATGCGAGATTCTCCGCAAGCAGAGGCAGGAACTGAAACGCAGGGTCAACGAAATCCAGCAGGAGATTGCTGATGAGCAGGAACGGTTCCTGCAGGCAAAATTGACTGTTGAACGGAAGCAGCAGGAACAGCAACAAAGTCATTCCCAACTGAAAGAACTGACCCGACAGATCGACCTGCAAAGAGAGATGCTTGATGGTCTGTATCGGGAACAGCAGGAAGAATTGAGGTTACAGGCGACTTCTGAAAATCACATTGTGCATCTGAAGCAGCGTCAGGAAACAATCCAGACAGCTATCGAACGTGTGCAAGGCGAGATCGAGCAGGTGGAAGAAGTCATCCGTCAGAGGGAGACTGAAGTTGCCCGGGCGCAGGAGGTTTACACGCAGGCTGATTCGGTCAACCGGGAACACAAACAGAGAATTGATCGCATCAAGGATCGCAAACAGGAACTGCAGGACGAACTGGAGTGCATCCATGCGCGTCTGAGGGAAGATCGCGAACAGCGCAGTGCATGGGAGGCTCGACTGGGACTGCTCGAAGATATGGAAAAACGCCAGTTCGGCATGAGTCTTGGCGTGCAGGAAATCTTGCAGCGTTCCCGGCAAAGTTCGCTTTCTCCCTGGAAGCACGTGCTCGGTATTCTGGCCGATTATATCGACTGTGAGCTTGAATATGCTCCGCTGATCGAGCTTGCCCTGGCACGCGGAGGCGGTTCGGAAATGATTGTCGTGGATCAAATTCAGCCAATTCTCGAATATCTGGATCGGGGAGAAACCCAATTTGAAGGGCGCATCGGTTTTCTGGAACTGCCCAGTGGAAAGGCGGCTTTGACAGCCGAACCGACCGATCCGGCCGTCCAGAAG
>JALWSL010000707.1:0-4318 GCA_027080405.1 Planctomycetaceae bacterium | reverse complement strand
ACTGCGGAATTCGGAACATGTCATCGCCCGAGCCGATCAGGTCATCCAATGCGAGCCGGAATACCGCAGACTTGTTGAGCGATATCTGTCCCAGACATGGATTGTCGACACACTGGAAACAGCAAGGAGGTTTTGGGCAACGGCTCCAACCCCGCTGCAATTCATCACGATGCAGGGAGATATGCTCGATCGCGATGGCATGGTTCAGACCGGCACGTTACAGATGGAATCTTCAATCGTTTCCCGGAGAAGCGAAATCAGACGCCTGAAAAATGAGGTGGAACAGCTTGAGAACCACATCCAGCGGTTGACCGCCAGAACGGACGATTTTGATGTTCTGCTCAACCGCCTCGATGCCGAAATCACGAACGCGCAGCGATGGATGGAGGAACAATCGATCGAATTGACCGAGCTGAGCCAGAAACTGATGCTCGCCCGCACAAACCTGGAACAGGCGATTCAGGAAAAAGGGCGGCTTGAGCAGGATCTCGCTTCTCTTGTCCAGCAACGGCAGGATGCCATTCGTGAAGTGGAACAGGAAAGCAGGAAGCTGAAGGAAACCGAGTCCACTCTTGATGCCATTGCCGAGCGGTTGAACGCCGGTGAACAGGAACTGGATCGTCTTCAGCATCAAAAACAGGATCTGATTACCGACCAAAGCCAATATCAATTGGGGCTGGCCAAGGCGAAGGAACAGTTGACGGCAATTGAAAATGTCCTTAAACGGTTGCGCAACGATTCCCATCTGAGAGACAATCAGTACAACGAAGCGGTTTCCCGCCTCGAAAACGCCGTCCGGAAAAAGAACCAGACCGAACTGCAGATACTCAATGCACAATCACAGCTGGCGGAACTGTATTTGATCGGTGAACAGCTCCAGGCGGAAGCGCGGGAAATACGGCGGTTGCGCGGAGAAACGCAACACCAACGTGACCAGCTTACCGAGCAACTTCGTGCCATCACTGAAACGAGAAGAACCTACGAACAACAATTACAGGATTGGCGCATTGAACAGAAAGATCTGGAAAATGAATTGGAATCGCTCGCTGAAAAACTGCACGACGACTATCAGCTGAGCTTGAACGCCTTGCACGAGCATCACCTCTCTGCCTATGCTCCCTACCAGGCGATGCGAACAGGTGACGAAATTCCGGAGATCGAGTTCCCGCGGCCGCATGCTTCTGAGCAGATGGAGGATCGCGAAGATGAAGGCGAACCCGATGGAACTGTTTCGGATCAGAATGATTTCCATGATCGGGAAGAAACCGTTGAACCTCAGCGGAACAAAGAGGATTCGGCTGACGTTCTTTCGATGATTGATCCGGAACTGATCGAAAAGAATCCGTGGCCCTGGGAAGATTCAGATATTCCCTATGAACAGGCGAGGGAAGAAATCGAACGTGAGGTACAACGATTGCGCAAGAAGATCAAAAAACTGGGCGCAGTCGATCCGGAATCGTTGCAGGGATTGGATGAAATCGAGCTTCGATACCGGCATCTCAGCGCGCAATTGCATGACCTGAAGCATGCCCAGGCAAAACTGGAAGATATCATTCGAAAATTGAATGCCGAGTCGCGCCGGATTTTCATGGAAAGTTTCACGGCCATCCGTGAGCAGTTCCAACATCTCTATCGCCAATTGTTCGGCGGAGGAGAAGGAGATCTGATCATGGAAGATGAGTCCGACCCGCTTGAATGTGGTATTGAAATTGTTGCTCGGCCACCCGGCAAGGAACTCCGCAGTATTTCACTGCTATCCGGAGGCGAAAAAACAATGACCGCGGTCGCTCTGCTACTTGCCATTTTCAAAAGCAGACCGAGCCCGTTCTGTATTCTGGATGAAGTTGATGCGGCTCTGGATGAGGCCAACATCGACCGCTTCGCCAGCGTGTTGATGCAGTTTCATGATCAAACGCAGTTCATTGTCATCACCCATCGTAAAAGGACAATGACGGCAGCGAATCGTATTTTCGGCGTGACGATGGAAGAGGCGGGAGTTTCCAAGCGGTTGAGCGTTCAAGTCGATGATGTCGGTGAGAACGGTGAATTCAAGACCAAGGGAAATTCTGCAGCAGCATGATTGGCGACGCGGCTTGCTGCACCGTGACAAATTTGTGTCACGACTGATCAGCCCCGACGCATCTGCAAAACAGGAAGTTGATAGCGGTCAAGTTCGGTTTGCTCCATCACCCAGGTCTCTCCTGGCACTCGGATTTGTCCTGTTATCCGAATTGGAGCGGATCGGTTTCCACTTCGCTCGCAAGGATATTCAGGTCGGGAAACTCGGACTGCAAAATTGTCGCCAACTGCTCGCAGGCAAACCGTTCAGAAGCATAATGCCCGACGAGTATCAGCGAAATCGGTGTGGTTCTCGCTTCCAGACAGGCGTGAAAACGGGCCTCTCCCGTTATCAAAACATCGCAACCGAGGGAAACTGCTTCGTGCATGAATGACACAGCGGCACCGCAGGCAATGCCCACTTTATTGATCGGTTGGGCAGGATCTCCCACAAACTGCAACTGCCGTATGTGGCAGATATCTTTCACCTGTTCGATAAGGTGTTTCAGCGAAACAGGTTGTTTCAGTTCCCCACACCGCCCCGCTCCCGGTGATTTTTCTTCCTGATCGCCTTGCGTGAACGGGCGAAGCGGTTCGATATTTTGGAGTTCCAGTTGTTCTGCCCACTGTTGGTTGATTCCCCTGATCGCACTATCGAAAGCTGTATGGGGACTGTAAACAGCGACACGATTCGCGGCCAAATCCAGAATCATGCGGCCTTCAGCGCTCTCGGTTGTAATTTTTTGTCTCGCCTGAAAAAGAATGGGATGGTGAGTAACAATCAGGCCGATATTCCGATCGATTGTCTCGGTTGCCACGTCCGGAGTCAATGTCAGGCAGGTGAGGACAGAGTCGATTTCCCGGGAAGAATCTCCCAGAAGCAAACCGACGTTATCCCAGCTTTCAGCGGTTTCCAGTGGTGCAAATTGTTCGAGAAAGCAGGAAATATTTTGAACGGTCCTGGGCATGATGATTCCTGTTGTTGGCACAACGACATAAACACAACGATGTAAATGAACGCGATAAACTACTGAGAACAGAATCGGGGAAGAATTGTGATGGTCGATTCGTTCTCTGCGTGATAGGCGAACCGGCTATCGATTCCTTCCTTTCACGGGAAGGCAAATAATGATACCAATTCTTCCTGCTCCTCGCCTGACCCGATTCATTCAAGTTCGTCCAGCGTTTTGTTGACCAGTTCCGTCCAGATTTTGTAGCCGGTCTTGTTGAGATGCAGGCCATCTGCGATGAGATAGTCGTTGTTGGGCGTTCCGTCACGGTTCAACATGGCGGGCACGGTATCGCAGTAGTGCAGGTACTTTTTCCGTGTGCTGAACTGGCGGATCATCTGGTTGGTTCGGGACATCAGAGGCCACAGTTTCCAGCGCGCCCGGCTTGGTTTGATCGGCAAATAGACGATCTGCGTTTCCGGCAAGGCGGCATGAACTTTTTCACAAAAAGTTTTGTAATCATTGAAAACCCGATCCGGACTTTTCTGGTGGGCAATATCGTTGTCCCCGCAATAAAAAACGATGACGGAAGGTTCGTATTTCAGCACAACGCGGTCGAAATAGTAAAGCACATCACTGATTTGCGAACCACCGAAACCCCGGTTGAGAGTTTTCCGATTCGGGAAACTGCTTTCGGTATCCCACAGCCGGATGGAAGAAGAACCCGTAAACAGGATACCGTTTTTGCATGGGGGCGACATTTTATCCTGCTGTTCGAATTCCTGAATTGACGATTCAAAACGTGTTGCGGGAACCGGATTTTTACTCAGCTGATACGGATCCCCCCACCGTTTCATTTCCGTTGCGAGAAGTTTTTCCAGTTCCTTCCTTTTTGCCGCGTATTCGGGCAGCTCGGCCAGGTTGATCTGATTCGGTTCAGGGCAATGCTTCAACAATTCGACCAGAGCCGGTGATTGATGCTCCGCAAGATATTCGAAACGGTTTTCCCTCAAATTGAACAACTGGGTTTCCCTGACTTTGCCGTCGAGCACGTCGTACTCGATCAGCTTCCAGCCATCCGATTTGACGGATCGCATCCCCGGTTTCGTACCACCGCAATAGACTCCGTAAAGGACATCACGAATACGATCTGTTTTTCCTTCGAGCACCGGCCGGAAACTCTTTCCCTCGACCGTTTCCGGAATATCAATACCGGCCAGGTCACAGAATGTCGGGAAGACATCCATCAAATAGGTGTACCCGGAAGCGCGGCTGCCCGGTTTGATGCCTGGGCCACAGACAATAAAGGG
>JALWSL010000706.1 GCA_027080405.1 Planctomycetaceae bacterium | reverse complement strand
TTTGGAAAAATATCAGTTTGGTTACGGCTATCAGAATGAACCAGCCGCGCTGGGGTTTCTGATATAAGCTGCTTCGGCAGGTCGGTCTACTTTCCGGCTGCATTGAGAGGGCTGGAACCTCGAAACCGATTTGCGTTTTGAGGGAATTGTTTCCGTTGCAAGGATGCATCAGATGCGAATTTTATTTGTGGAACCCGAACAGGCTGAGAATTTCTCGCCGATCGCGTTGGCGCGCCCTGTTTTCGAATTGCTTTGTGGAACCCGTTCTGTCCGCAGGCGAGTGCTGGAAATATCGAAGCCGGATTCCTGGGGCGTCGCTGTTCGCCCTCATCTGGAGGATATCTATCGATTGGAGCACCCCGAGGCTCACGTCAACGATCCCGGTTGGATTGGGCAGGATGATGTCGTTATCGTCAATGGGCTTTGGATCGGCGATCCACGTCATCTGGAAAAACTTTCCTCCGATAATCCCGTGTTGGAGTGCCAGGGAAGAATTGCTGCCCTGTACCAGGTGAAGGGAGAACTATCTTTCGATAAAAAAAAGCTGTGGGAATCGGTCAGTGCGCCGCTTGCTGCTCCTGTTGAAGGGACTGAAAAATCTTTTCAAGCAGGCTCGGTTTTGAATTACCCCTGGGAATTGATCAAAAACAACGGCGAGATGATCAATCTCGATTTCGATCTCTTTCAATACAATCAACAGGCGTCTTTATTGCCTGAAAACTTGTCGCAGTTACTGTCTCCTGATGAGCAAACGCGAATTTATATCGATCCGCAGGCTGAACTGGAGCCATTCGTTTCTGTCAATGCTCAAAACGGCCCGGTCATTGTCGAAGCGGACGTGAAAATACAGTCGTTTACACGACTGGAGGGGCCCTGTTTTATTGGCAAACAGACGCAACTGTTCCGAGCCAACATTCGTGAGGAAACCTCCATCGGTCCGGTTTGCCGGGTAGGGGGTGAAATTGAAGGAAGCATTATTCATGGGTTCGCGAATAAATATCACGATGGCTTTTTGGGCCACAGTTATGTTTGTCCGTGGGTCAATCTGGGGGCATTGACAACAAACAGCGATCTGAAAAATGACTATTCCAACGTGAAAATACCGATCGGCCAACAGTATCTTGATACCGGAGAAAGAAAAGTCGGCTGCTTCATTGGTGATCACGCGAAAACGGCGATCGGGACACTTTTCAATACCGGTTCAAATATCGGGGTGATGGCCATGGTGCTCCCCGCAGGGAAATTATGCCCCAAGCACATTCCCAGTTTCAGTCGATTATGGCACGGTCAACTCGATGATGAATGCAATTTCGATGCTGCCTGTCAAACGGCGGCAATCGCTATGGGAAGACGTAACCACGACTTTACCGATCAACACCGTAAACTTTTCATGAATATCAGAAACATCACACAACCGGAAAGAACAGCGGTCTGTGGGTGAAATCGGCTGATCGCCAATATATGGGGGGATTCGCCAGTTTTGACAGTCTCGATTCAGGCTCGATTATTGGATCATTGCACCGGGAATCAAAACAGATCAACAGTTCCTGCTGGACAAGACTCACTCTGGACGGGCAGGGGACTTCGGTCGGGTATATAGACGGAGATTATTCGATAATGGCAGCTTATTGCCAACGGCGGCATTTTTCAGAAATTGAAAGCGATGTTAAACAAAGATGTTAAATAAACCAGAGAGTGATACATCACTGATTTTACTCATACGCCACGGTGCAACCGACGCCAATCTGCAACGGCCGTATGTTTTGCAAGGTCGCAGTTTGAACGGGCCGTTAAGCCAAACAGGAATCGAGCAGGTATCTGCAGCGGGAGAATTCCTCAAAAATTTCCCGATCGATCATGTCTATGCCAGCCCGATGGTGCGGGCCCAGCAGTCGGCGGAATTGATCGCGAGCCATCACGGTCACACGGTAAAAACGATTGATGAAATCGTCGAGGTTGATGTGGGAGACTGGGAAGCGAAGTCGTGGGACAAAATTATGGAAGAAGATCCCGACCATTACAGGCAGTTCATGGAGAACCCTTCAGAAGTTCCCTACAAGGGAGGGGAATGCTATCGCGATGTGCAACAGCGTGTTGTTCCCGCCATAACCAACCTGGCGGCTGATCATCTGGGAGAAATGGTTGTGGTTGTTGCTCATAATGTCGTCAACAGGACAATCCTGGCCCATCTGCTTGATCTCGATCTGAATCGCGCCAAGGATATCCGTCAGAATAATGCCTGCGTCAATATCCTCCGATTCAGAAAAAAAGAGTTGGAACTGATCACGCTGAACGCCATCTTCCACTTGGGAGATGTATGAAAATCAACCTGCCTGTGTGGGGATGATTCCATCTATTCAACAGGCGTATTCAACAGATGGTCTGCTCGGAATGACCGCCCGGGTCATCCTTTTTTTCTGCGGTACTGCTGACGGAACGATTCTGCCGGTGCAGGGGGCAGTTCGCGTTGACGTCCCCAGGGATTGAGAAAGTTATACAACATGAATCGGGGCAGATGACGCAGTTTCCAGCGGCCCCAATAGCCGACCCATTGAAACAGTTTCGGTCGCTGCATCAGGAAACTGGTTGCTTTCATGCTCCAACGTTTCCCTGCTGGAAGGAGGTGACGCAGCACCAGTTTGTGACGCCAGGTGTAAAGTTGATGGTGCAGATCTATTTTTACGGGACAGACATCGGTGCATGAACCGCATAAACTGCAGGCGTGAGGTAAACTTGCAGCCGCTTTGGCATCCCGGGCAGGAGCAAGAATCGAGCCGATCGGGCCGGGAACCGTATTATGGTAACTATGACCGCCACTTCTGCGGAAAACGGGGCACGTATTCATGCAGGCGCCGCAGCGGATGCATTTGAGGGAATTGCGAAACTCTTTCTCGCCGAGCAACTTGCTCCGCCCGTTATCGACAATGATCAGATGCAACTCGGAC
>JALWSL010000705.1 GCA_027080405.1 Planctomycetaceae bacterium | reverse complement strand
GGAGAGCTGCGTCCAACGCGACCCCGAGCGTGTGGCGGCTCCCGGGCGTTCAGGAGCGGTGGGGGCCCGGCAGATTCAGGCCAGTGATGCAAAAGTTTCCGCCGGACAGATACGGGGGCAGCGTGGCGATCTTGTTCTGGAAATCGAAGGAGAACTCGATTCCATTATTCGCATCGCCAATACACCCATCCAGTACGGGGAAAGCGGCCTGATCGTCCGTCTGGGCGATATTGCGGAGGTCGAAAAAGGGATTGCGGAGCCGCCTGAATCTGCAGCCGTTATTGATGGGGACCGGGGCATCGCGATCGGTGTTCTGGTGCGTGAAAAGTACCGGATCGACCATTGGGCCCGATCGGTTGAACAGGCTCTCGATGATTTCGCGAGGGAACTCCCCAAGGGAATCGGATTGGTGCAGGTTTTCAATCAGAACAGATATGTACAACAGCGGTTGACCGGATTGACGCTCAACTTGTTGCTCGGTGGGGCAGCCGTGTTTCTGGTTGTTCTGCTGATGATGGGATGGCGAAATGCGATTGTGGTTGGGGCGGCCCTTCCGTTATCGGCTTTAATGGTTTTGGCGGGGCTCCGTTTTCTGGAGATTCCCATTCATCAGATGTCTGTTACCGGGTTGATTATCGCACTGGGCCTGTTAATTGACAACGCGATTGTGATTGTCGATGACGTCTCGGCGAACCTGCGGAGAGGCTGGTCACACGCCAGAGCCGTCGGGCGGAGTGTGCGACATCTGTTTGTGCCGTTACTCGGTTCAACCATCACAACAGCTCTGGCTTTCGGGCCGATCGCGCTGATGCCCGGCTCAGCCGGTGAATTTGTGGGATCGATCGCCATTAGTGTTATCATTGCCATTTTCAGTTCCTTCCTGTTGGCGATGACAGTTGTTCCCGCAACAACGGCGCTACTGAATCAGTATTCACGGCCTGGTTCTGTTGGAGAAAGTCAGGCGGTTCACAGGAGTCTGCGTCAGGTGATTTGGCAGGATGGGTTTTCCCATCCCACATTGACACGGTGTTATCGAGCCACTCTCGATTTCATTTTCGCCCATCCCTGGTATGGAGTTCTTCTGGGATTGTTTTTGCCCGTTGTCGGATTGATTCAGTCGAGAAATCTGCAAGAGCAATTTTTCCCACCAGCCGATCGCGACCAGATTCAGATCGAAGTCGACCTCCTGGCGCATGCCTCGTTACGGGAAACCCTGGCAACCACCGAAGCGATGCGGAAACGGTTGCTTCAGCGGGAAAAAATTGAGAGGGTGCAATGGTTTATCGGCGAAAGTGCACCGGGGTTCTACTACAACATTATTCCGACGCGTTCGAATTCGTCCCGCTATGCCCAGGCAATCGTACAATTGAATACCGAGAAAGGAACTCGCGAGCTGATTCGGAGTCTTCAGAAGGAGATGGACGAGGCTTTCCCCGGGGCGAGAGTTCTGGTTCGGCAACTTGAGCAGGGGCCGCCTTTTGAAGCTCCGGTTGAAATCAGAATTACCGGTTCCGATACAGAGAAGCTCCGCGAGTACGGCGATCAGCTTCGCACACTGCTCAGCACAATTCCCGATGTCATTCACACGCGAGCCGATTTGTCCGACACCTTGCCCAAGATAGATATTCAGGTAGATGAAGAACAGGCCAGACTTGTCGAATTGAATCGTACTGCCATCGCGAACCAATTGAATGCCTCTTTGGAAGGGGCGATTGGAGGAAGTGTTCTGGAGGGGACGGAAGAGTTGCCGGTGCGGGTTCGGGTTGCCAATTCTGATCGGGCAGATCCCGATCAGATCGCCTCTCTGGATTTCATTCCCAACCCGGGCAGTCTCGAGGGGGAAGGAATGTATGCAGGGGTTCCGTTGACATCTTTGGCCCGATTGAAGCTGACTCCGGAAATAGCAGCGATCCCCCACTATAACGGGCAGCGCATGAACGAAGTTCGGGCCTATATTGCCGCGGGAGTTCTTCCTGCAAAAGTTCTGGACGAGTTTCGGAAGAAACTTTCAGATTCCGGCTTCGTGCTGCCTCATGGTTACCGATATGAATTTGGTGGTGAAACCGAAGAACGGGATGCGGCGATCGATAATTTGATGGCCAGTGTCGGCATCCTGTTTACCCTGATGGTAGCAACGCTTGTGTTGTCGTTCCGCTCGTTTCGCCTGGCGGCAATGATTGGTGTCGTTGCTTTTCTTTCGGTCGGGCTTGGACTGGGAGCACTTTGGCTGTTTGGATTTCCGTTCGGGTTTATGGCGATTATCGGGACAATGGGATTAATTGGTGTGGCGATTAACGATTCGATCGTTGTTCTGGCCGCGATTCGGGAAAATGAATGGGCCAGAACAGGGGATCCCGACGCCATTCGGGATGTTGTTGTTGGGGCATCCCGACACATCATTGCGACATCGCTAACAACGATGGCCGGCTTCACGCCGCTGGTTATCTTTGGAGGCGGGTTCTGGCAGCCACTTTCCATCGCCATTGCAGGGGGTGTCGGCGGGGCAACCATTCTTGCTCTCTACTTTATCCCATCAACCTACATCCTGTTGATCTGCAACGGTGACTGTTGGGAGAAAAGGAAAACTCGAAGCCTTCCGATACGTATCAGCAATACGGAACCCGGCATTGCCTGATCGTTCCTGCCTGTCTGATTCTTGTCTGTTTTCTCAATGCGTTGAAGTACACGTTCGCTCTTGCTGCGGGGGTTGTTTCGTGCTGCGTGTTGAATAATGGCATCACAGGCATCTCCACCAATTTTTCAATTATGCAATACGGATATAACGCGACGGCCTATACTTGCAGTAGCCTTTCTTCGTAGCCGATCCTTCATCACGAGTTGCATCACGGGAGAGTAGTGAAATGCCTTTACCCGCAGATACCGCCTGTCCTCCGGACTATCGCGAGACATATCCGGACATTCTGGAGGAAGCAGAGATTTCAGGATGGAAGCAGTTGACAAGAAAGAGGGACAATCTTTTTTTGTTGATGCTTTGTGTGGGGTTGTTCAGTTTTGGCACTTTTCTGTTTCTGCTTATCAACAAATCTGCGAAACGGGCTGTTCCGAAAAATCAACAGGGAAAATCTTCCGAAATGAAGCGGAATGTGCAGGAAATTTCATTGGGAGAGTTTGAATCAATGAAAACGGGTTCGGCCGCACCTGGTTATATTTCGGTCATGCATTACGAAATCTCCCTTTCAGTGGAGGGAACAACGCTCGGTCTTCTGCAGAGAGAAAGAGAGATCTACAACAGAAGAAATCGGCTCCGTTCCGTTGTGGAACTGGCCGTCAACAGTGCTTCTGACCAGGAACTGGATGAGCCGGATCTCGCTTCTCTTCGGGCTTCTGTTCTTGAACGAATCAACGAAGCGCTTGGAGAGAACAAGGTGCAAGACGTACTGTTCCCGCACTATGCCAGATTCAGATTGCCAATTTCCCCCTGAATCAATATCAATCCCGATGCAAAAAAGAGCAAAACCCAAACAGGTAACGTTCCGCCACCACAATGGTGTTTCCCTTCCGTGTTCGCAGTGATGGAGTCGCACAAAGGAACCGTGCCGACTTGGCTGCCCTGATCCAAGTCATTCGACCAGAACAGTCTGTATTCAAAGAAAACTGGTTGCAAACTGCTTGATCATCGCAGAGCGAAAGCGAATAATCCCAGTAGACGCCGCCAAACTGTGGCGGAGGAGAAGTCAGCGGATAGAAAGTGGGAGGCCAGTCTCGTGAGTGATATCGATTTTCACCAGCAGCGCGAACACTTGATCGAAACGGAGTTGCGTCTGTTGGGAATCCGTGATGAATCTGTGCTGCAGGCGATGCGGGTGGTTCCGCGGGAGGAGTTTGTCTCAGAGGATATGCGCGAGTTCGCATATCGGAATACGCCGCTACCAATCGGTTCTGGACAGACGATTTCCCAGCCATTGATCGTCGCCTACATGACCGAAGCGTTGGAACTGGGGCCGCAGGATCGGGTGTTGGAAATCGGCACGGGATCGGGATATGCGGCGGCGGTTCTTTCAAGAATTGCCAGAGAGGTTTACACGATCGAACGTCATCGTGAATTGGCCGAAACGGCTCGGGAGCGTTTGACACAGTTGGGATACGATAATATTCGTGTCCTGCATGCCGATGGTTCACAGGGTTGGCCCGAGCACGCTCCCTACAACGCAATTATCGTGGCTGCAGGCGGACCAGGCGTTCCTTCCTCGTTACTCCAGCAGTTGACAATTGGTGGTCGCCTTGTCATGCCCGTGGGAGAGGATCAAAAGTCTCAAAGGTTGATCCGCGTCATTCGCCGCGGTGATGATGAGTTCGAATATGATGAAATGGGGGCCGTTCAATTCGTCCCGCTGATAGGGGAAGCCGGTTGGCAGGACGAAGTGGAAACGAGGTCTCCACGCGTCCCCGGTAAACAACCCCAAGGACTTCCGGAGAGGATTCGACAGGCGGCAGAACCGATTGTTTCGCCTGACCACCCTGATCTGGGAGGATTAATGGATCGGATCGGTGACGCGGAGATTGTGCTGATAGGTGAGGCGACCCACGGGACGTCGGAGTTTTACCGAATTCGGGCGGCGATCACAAGAGAGTTGATCGAGAATAAAGGCTTTGATTTTGTTGCCATTGAGGCTGATTGGCCGGACGCCTATCGGATCCACGACTTCGTCACCCATAAAGAACGTGAGGAGCCGCACGAATGGGAGGCCTTTTCGAGATTCCCCACGTGGATGTGGCGGAACCAGGAAGTGCTGGACTTCGTTCATTGGCTGCGCGACTTCAATCTTGATCATCCGAACCGGGAAGTCGGTTTCTATGGTCTGGATCTCTACAGTCTGTTTACGTCGATCCATTGTGTGCTTGAGTACCTTGATCGGGTCGATCCCAAGTCGGCAGAAGTTGCCCGTGTACGCTATGGATGCCTGACCCCTTGGGAATCAGACCCGGCTCGCTACGGACAGGCAGCTATAACCGGTGCCTACCGCAACTGCGAAGCGGAAGTTGTGCAGGTACTGAAAGACCTGCTCGGGCGGCGGATCAAAACTGCCGTGCGAGATCGGGAAGCTCTTTTCGACGCCCAAATGAATGCGCAACTGATCGCCGATGCGGAGCAGTATTATCGAATCATGTACTACGGGTCGGATGAATCCTGGAATCACCGCGACACACACATGTTCCAAACGCTGCAATCGCTTCTTGAACACCGGGGCCCCGGCTCTAAAGCCGTCATCTGGGAACACAATTCCCACCTTGGCAATGCCGCCGCAACGCAATTCGGGAAGCATGGGCAAATCAATGTAGGCCAACTGTGCCGTAGGGCCTTCGGGCAAAACGTGTATATCATCGGGCAGGGAACCGATCATGGGACTGTTGCAGCGGCGTCGCATTGGGATGGTCCCATTGAAATCAAGGAGGTGCGCCCAGCCCATCCGGACAGTTACGAACGTTTGATGCATTATTCTGAATTGGACGCGTTCTTTCTTCCTTTAACCCGGTCGCACGATCCACAATTGACGACTGCTCTTGCTGCCCGCCGGCTCGAGCGAGCCATTGGCGTCATCTATCGTCCGGAAACAGAGCGATTGAGCCACTATTTCGATGCGTCGCTTTCTCGGCAATTTGATGAGTGGATCTGGTTCGACGAGACCTCCGCAGTTCGTGCCCTTTCGACACAACAAGTTGCCGAGCATGAACCGCCACATCCATTTGCCCTCATGGACGACTAAAGGCCACCCGCGAGGTAGATCCTGTGAAGCACGAACTCGCTGAAGCATTGATGATGGATTTTGCGACGAGAACGGGACTCTCCGGGAAGTTCCCTCCACAGCGATACTTGTGGACTGATTCATTCGCCGTTTGTAATTTCCTGGGATTATTCCGTAAAACAAAAAAGAAACAGTATTTGGTGCTCGCCCTGGAACTCGTCGACCAAGTCCATCATACGTTGGGAAAACACCGCACAGATGAGGAGAGAGTGGGTTGGATCAGCGGGCTGCCGGATTTGGAAGCCGAGAAGCACCCTACAATTGGCGGGTTGAGAATTGGCAAAAAATTGAATGAACGACAGCCAGATACCCCCTATGATCCGGAACTGGAATGGCATCGGGATGGGCAGTACTTCCACTATTTGACGAGATGGATGCATACTCTATTCCGGATCGGACAGGAGACAGGTGACAAAACTTTCATATCCTGGGCAGTTGAACTCGCCTGTACAGCACACCGAGCCTTCGTCCACACGACAACAACTGGCCACAAGCGGATTTACTGGAAAATGAGTATTGATTTGAGCCGTCCACTGGTCGATTCGATGGGGCAACATGATCCGCTCGACGGTTTCATCACCTGCCTGGAATTGCAGTCCCTCGAAAAATCTGCAGGAGGGAGCGAGAACGACCTGAGCGGGGCAATCGCCGATTTTCGTGAAATGTGTGAGTCCGGTCACTGGGTCACAACCGACGCACTTGGAATAGGCAACTTGCTTGAAAATTCCCACCGTCTCGCAACGCTGGTTTTCAGTCGTGATATCAGGCTTCACGATTTGCTCATACGACTTCTACAGGAAACTCGGGACAGTCTGCAGGCGTTCATGGATACGACGTCTCTACTCGCCCCGGCCTCGTATCGCCTGCCCTTCCGCGAAATTGGATTGGCAATCGGACTGCACGGTCTGGAGGCGACTGCCGCAATTGCTGCTGGTGATCAAGAGACATCGTCCCTTGTCAAAAAGTTGCAGTATTTCGGTGGCCTTGCCAACCAGATTGAATCGTTTTGGATGGCTCATCAGAAAGCCTCAACCTGGATTGACCACCGTAACATCAATTCCGTCATGTTTGCAACAGCGTTGGAACCGGAGGGTTACTACGGTCCCTCAAATACCCCCTGCTGAAGTTGCTCACGAACATCACGCCCCGTTACGCTCTCGTAGTTCGCCAGTGACAACCAAAAAGTATTCAAATCATTTTGATGGAGAGCATCCTCTGGAATAACGACAGTCAAGTCAGCATTAATTATCGCCATCTTTTATTTTCCTTTGGATTTATTTAACAGTGGAGAAAACAACAAAAGGAAGAAGTTCCAACAGGGAGACCGGCCAAGTTGTCAATTGGGCATGTTTCGATTCCTCGCCATATATTATTAAGTCCTGTTTTTCCTGAAGGGAATCGAGGACAGGAATGGTTCCCTGGCGGTTGTGCAGATACACGGGTGAATTTCCAGCTCAGGGTAAACAAGAAAAAGGCATATTATCGCTGGCATCAGCAGACAGTTTCAGCTGAGTCTGCAAAAGAGTCGAGGCAAGCAAAAAAGCCACTCATCCGTTGGGACAAGTGGCCATTCAGGTGGAGACGAAGGGGCTCGAACCCTCAACCCCTGCCTTGCAAAGGCAGTGCTCTCCCAATTGAGCTACGTCCCCATCGGGGAGAAAGGAAGCCCTCTGCTCCCGAGGCTTCGATTCGAATGGGCGTAGGTGGACTCGAACCACCGACCTCAGCTTTATCAGAGCTGCGCTCTAACCAACTGAGCTATACGCCCTCTGAATCGAAAGACCTGTCCATTGTAGCAGGTGCACCAGAATTTGCCAGTCTGTTCGAGCTTGCTAAACATTCCAGCTGCTGATGTCACTCCGCTTATCTGTAACGAGTTTTTCCCGCTACGACAGGTTCGGGAAAGTATCGTCATTTCTCCAACAATTTCAACAGAGTTTCCCTCAGATTTTCAATCTTTTTTTCTTATTCGGTCACTTTTACAGGTTTCCAGATGCCGAAACTGCATCGCATGTACAAATAAGGCCTTCTGATGACAAAAGACGGATCAATCATCGAAGGTTTCGAATCGGTACTGATGCTCTCAATCGATCATCGTACTGCGCCACGAAAGGTGTTACTGATGGGAGAAGTTTGAGAAAGACCTGCAAATATTTGAAAAAGACCAGTTTGGCTACAACGATTAGAATGAACCCGCCGTTCTGGGGACTATGCTAATGACTCCAACTTGCTATAATCGCGCCAGTGCTTTTTCAGAGCTTGATTTGGGGGCTGTTTATTTGTAACCCGGTGCATTATCGCCTGTTACATCCGATGCCTCTTTCTTCAGGAGTTGAAGTTGCACGAGTTGGCTCATGATTTTCCAGACTGCTTCGATATCAGAGGGAGAGTAGCGATGTCAGATTCTACCGGTAAGCCCGACGACCTGAAAAATACCTCTACAGCATCAGGGGACAAGGATGCAACTTTCGTCGAGACAGCGCTACTGTTGGGAGGCAAGTCACAGGAAGAAGCGAAGAAGACCGGCACGATAGACCGGGCCGATGATGAAGTGGAGCTTCTTTTTGCTGACCAGTATCAAACGCATAATTCGCCTATTCACAGGGCTGTTTGGGATCGCAGCTTTCCCAGCGAGGCATTTCAGATTACCCTCCCTGAAGCTGACGGGCAGATGGAGAAAGTCTTTTCGAAATCGATGGAAGTCGTCGCCACCCATCAGAAAAATGGAACGCATTACACGAAAGAAGGCAAGGTAACACGCGAACTGTTTGATGATCTGGGAGCAGCCGGTTATTGGGGGCTTCTTGTTGAGAAGAAGTATGGTGGTCAGGAGGTCCCCTTTCAGATTTTCTCCCGTTTTCTCACACGCATGGCGACACTTAATCCAACCATCGCGGGGCTCGGATCGGTCCATGGATGTATTGGTGCAGTCGATCCATTGATGACATTCGGCAATGAAGAACAGAAACAGCGATTTCTTCCTCTGCTTGCCTCGGGGGAACGCCTTTCGGCATTCGCTTTGACCGAACCGGGGGCCGGCTCTGATCTGACCGCGCTGCAAACCGTTGCGGAAGCCGATGGCGACGATTATCTCATCACCGGAGAGAAACTTTTCATCACCAATGCCATTTTGGGGCGGGTGATCGGACTGGTTTGCAAAATTGATGGAAAAGCAAGTGTCTTCATTGTGCAACTTCCTGAAGAAGAAAACGACCAATTCCGTATCACCAAATATGGTCTGTACGCCTTGAAACATTCTTACAACAACGGACTGGTGTTCAACAAATTTCGTGTTCCGAAAGAAAACCTGCTTCAAATCGAAAATGGCGATGGTTTGACGATTGCCTATCACGGCCTGAACAGGGGACGCGTTGCGCTTTGTGCGAACGCAGCCGGAACCATTCGCCTGATGCTTGCCAACACACTTCCGTGGGCCCATTATCGGGAGACATACGGGCTGCCGATTGACCAGCGTGAACTGGTTCGCAGACGCCTTGGCATGATGGCCGCCTACATCACCGCCTGTGACGCCATGACCGAATGGTGCGGCGGAATTCTCGATCAGGGGTATCGTGGTGAAATGGAATGTATCATTGCCAAAGTTTTTGGCAGTGAGGCCCAGAAAGAAGTCGCGATCGAACTGTTTATGAAGACGCATGGCGGACGTTCGTTTTTGCACGGTCATCTATTCGGCGATAATGTCCATGAATTTCTCGCCCCGTGTATTTACGAAGGAGAAGGCGAAATGCTGAGCATGGCTTTTCTCAAATCGTTGATAAAAAAACATGGCAAGGATTTTTACGAACCAATCGGAAAGGCTCTGCAAAACGCGGGCATCAAACAGCCCAACCCGCTCAATCCTTCACATTTAATTGCGTTACGTCATGCGGCAATACCATATGTGAAATGGCGAGTGGGTGAATCCCTTTCCTGGCCGGCAAAAGCGGAGTTCCCCAATATTCCGGACAGCTTGAAGGATTATGTCGAGTTCGCCTCTGAACGGTTGCAGCATTCGCGGCTCGAGGCTGACAATCTGATGCGGAAGTTCCAGCTGGCGCTGGCGGATCGTCAATGTGCGATGGCGAATATTTCTGCGGTCATTCAAGATCAGGTTGTCATGCTGGTCACATGCCTGTTTGCAGCGAAAACCGGAAACGAACAGCAAATTGCAGCCGCTGCAGTGTTGGCGCAACATTTGAAAAATCGGATTTCGGGTCAACGCCCCAACGGCAAATATTTCAGGGCCATCACCAAACTGGGTGAATCGATTCTGGATGACAGCAGCAATTTTGTCGCCGGCATCGAACCGGAAGAAATCATGATGCCCTATAAATAGGCTGCACTGTTCAGCCAATCGGAAGCGTGGCAGAAAACGCTGTCCACGATTGGAAATCTGCCGGGACTATGTCTGCGCTGTTTTATGAGTGCAACTCCGGGGAAACCACCTCGCCGGTGAGATCATCCAGACGCAGTTCCCGGTCGTTTCGATAAGCCAGGTTGCCCAAGTGGCACAATTCGGAACTGATGCGACCGACTTCATAAGTGGTCGCCGGTTCGGTGCGATTTTTCACCGCGTGGATGAAGGCACGGGCATGGTTGACGCGTAATTCACTTGCCTGAACCGAAATGGCAGGAGTGTGGTCGTAAACCTTCCAGCCGCTACGATCAAGGATGAGAACGCCCCGATCTCCGTAAAAGGCAACGCCATGGGAACGTCCTTCGATCCCGCGTGAAGACCACTGGCGATGTTCCCAGGTGATCGACTTCCCACCGAAATCGTAGAGAACATTCATCGTATCGGGTGTTTGACGTCCATCATTAAAATGTCGGCAACTTCCTGTCGCAACAACACGCTGCGGCAGTTCGACATTCATCCCCCAGCGAGCCGTATCCAGCAAGTGAACGCCCCAATTCCCCAATTCTCCCGAGCCGTAATCCCACATCCATCGCCAATGATAATGCCAATCAAGCGGATGAAGCGTACTTTTCTTCTCCTGCCCCAACCAGGCCAATTGCACGTTTTCAGATAGCATTGGCTCCTGCAGGGACGTTTTCTTTTGCGAGCTTTTTCGTGATGATCTCTGGTGCGGTTCTGTTTGCCGTCTCAGCCTCTGTCTCTTGACCGCAGACCATGCCCGCGCCTGATAGACTTCGCCCAACTGCCCACTGTGCAGAAAATCGATAGCCGATTGAAAATGCAAACCGCTGCGTTGTTGCAAGCCGACCTGCACGACCGATTGAGAATGCGAAATCATTCTCTGTAGTTGCACGCCCTGTTCAATGGTGTGCGTGGTTGGTGCTTCCAGATAGATATCTTTCCCGGCATCGCACGCCATCGCTGTCATCCAGGCGTGATGATGGTCCGGCGTGGCAATCACAACCGCATCTATTTCTGGAGAATCGAGTATTTTGCGATAATCATCACACAGAAACGGTTGATGCCTGGGAGATTCAATCAGCTTCATCGCGGCAGCTTGAACGGATTGGTCGATATCGCACAGTCCGGCAATCTGGCAATTCTCTACCTGCTGGAAACTTTTGATCAGCGAAGCCCCCTGATTGCGCAATCCAACAAAACCGAGGCGAACCGCATCATTCGGTGTTGCAGGCAACTTCGCCTGCAATTTGCCAACCTGCGAAATCGCGACCACACCGGCGGCTGCTTGGGCAGCATTTCTGGCGCTGCTCCCCAGAAACTCTCTGCGATTCAGAGGTGTTTTCGATTTGGAATTTTGATCAGTCATTCAGCAACTCGCAAGCTCCGCCATGCAGACCAGAGAGACGACACACC
>JALWSL010000704.1 GCA_027080405.1 Planctomycetaceae bacterium | reverse complement strand
GAGCCCAGCGCGGCTGGTTCATTCTGATAGCCGTAACCAAACTGATATTTTTCTGAAATTTGCGAGCCGTTCGCAAACTTTAACCGTTAGTAATACAGAGAAAGTTTTCGCGCCAGGCCAGACATTGCAAGCGGAACGGCGTCAGCCGTCCGGTAATGGTCACTCCGCCACAATAGCAATACACATAACACCATCCGGGGCACCCGGCGCCTACAGCGTTCGGAAACGGCGTCACCGTCAGGGCATTGTCGCATTACTGACAACGGACATCAACGGGCAAACCATCGCAATAGAGCGACCAAGACAGAAGATGCTCTAGAGGCCCCGGTTTTTCTTTTCCATCGATCAATTGGTCTGCTTCATGTTCGATCGGGGAACGCTGGTTCAATTTTTGGTTCATTCATCGTCATTCGGTTTACGAATCTCGCCGCGGACAAAGTTTTTATAGGGCCGGTTGTACCGGCCGTTTCAGCCTTCGCGTCGGTTTACTCACCAATTCTTTGTTGGCTATCATCAAATGTGGGTGACGTGATGCAAGTAGTCCCAGTTGCTAGGGGTAGGCTCCCTGTTTGCCCCACTTACGGAACCTGGACCAAGGCTAACCAACGGTGAATTGAACGTATCTGCGCCCCGCTGGATTATATTGGATGTCGTCAACGTGCCGTTCCGTGTCGTTTTCCTCATCAATCGTGGGTTCCAATCCGGCCGGTCAAATCGGCCCCCTACCTTGTTACCTTGCTCATGTTCAGAAAGAGTGCTGCGTCAGACGATTATGTCTTGCGGGTTTCCGAATCGTTCATTATCAGCGAGCCAATCGTCGCGGGTGTAGCGAATAATGGAGGTATCGGTTTCCTGTACTTCAATGGCCTGCAATGTGAAACCGAGTTCGGTAATTTCGGTAAAAAGCAGATGGGACAGGTTTTCGACACTTGTTGGACGATCAAAAACCTTCAACCGTAGTTGCTCGCCCGTTCGTTGCATGTGGGTGAGGAGTGTCTCGTACATGGTGTCGTGTCTGTTGATGAGCATGGAGTGATCGTACTCTGTTTTGATCAGGGGTTCGATTTTCTCATCGAATTCACTGAACAGCGTACTGATATCTCCCTGCCTGAAGACTTCGAAGAAACAGCGTACACCGTAACGATGGCCGTGCAAGTTGCAGCATTTATCGGCCAGTTCCTCATTTCGATGGGCGGCGTAAAACTTGTATGTTTTGATGATGATCATCGCGTTCAGATTCCCTTGCCGTTTTCTTTCCCAAGAATGGAATTGAGTGTTGCCAACTGTTCGCGAAGCTCTTTCAATTCAAGACGTATCTGGTCCAATTCTTCGTTCTGTTCGGATTCTGCCGGCTCCAGCAACATTGTGGCGACAAATCCGGTATAGGTAGCGAATATCGCAACGCCCAGAGTCATCAGAATCATGGCGACAACGCGTCCGCCGGTTGTTACCGGAACATAGTCGCCATAGCCGACGGTTGTCATGGTAACAACAGCCCACCAGATCGCATCGCGGCCGTCATGGATTCCCGATCCCTGGGCGCCTATCTCAAAAATCAGCACGGCAACGGAGCCGCCCAGCACGGTTGTTACTGTGACCAAAGTTGCCAGCGAGAGAGCGAATTCGGAACGCGAGGCAGACATTCGGCTGGCCAGAGTTCGTACCGAGCGGATTCCCTTGAAAATACGCAGGACTCTGGCCAATCGTCCGATCCGAAATAATTCAATCGCTGGAATACTCGAGAGCAAATCCAGCCATCCCCAAGTCACAAGATATTTCAACCGGTTTTCGGCAATGAGTAATCGTAGTAAAAAATCGAAAATAAAGACTATACAAATGGCAAAATCGACTGTTTGCAATACGTAGAGCACGTCTGCGCTGACATGAAAAAACATCTCTTCGGCAAAAATTACCAAAGCCAGAATACACAGCCCCAGAATAAATAATTCATAGGCTGGTGAGTTGATAATGGTCGGGTTTTTGAATTTTTTGATATGTCTCATAAGTGATGTGTCACGTAAAAACTGCCGCTGATTAAACACGGGAATGATCGGGCTCATCAGGAACTGCAGGTTGACAGAGTCAGGTGTTACAGAATGACTCCCGTTCAAAAGCTGGGCAGTTCGTTTTCCGACGCCACAACGAAGCCGAACCACGTTGCTGGACAGGCCTTGCAGTTCCCTGCACGATTTATCGACAGATTGACGAGACCGCGTGGATCCTGTAAAAGTTAGTCTGAATACTGCCGTTGAGGATAGCAAACTCGGCGTGGCACCGGAAGTCGCCCACATGATCGCCGCTCAATGCAAGAAGCCGACCGCCACCTGGACCCGGCAGATGGGGCAGGTCGGATTATTGAGTTCAGGGCGGCAGCGTCTGAAAGCCGATTAAAACGATCATCGGGGCAAAGTAGCATCGGGCATGCATGGGTGCGTATAGTCACTGTTGTTTGTACGCACATGTGGCAGTAAATTCTTGACAAGTGATACCAGCGAACATTAGTATGCAGGCTATTGTAACGTATTTCATGGGCCACGTCCGCGCGAAGCGAATGTAGGGATGCGTGTCTATTTCTTTTTCTTGTTGTAGAGGAGTTGTTTTATGATGAATCTCAGACGTTTTATCCACAGAAATCCCAAAGATGGCTTTACGTTGATTGAACTGCTCGTGGTGATTGCGATCATCGCAATCCTCGTGGCCCTGTTGCTGCCCGCTGTTCAACAGGCTCGTGAGGCGGCCAGACGCTCAGCGTGTAAAAATAACCTGAAGCAGTTTGGATTGGCCCTTCACAATTACCATGACACTCACGGTGTATTTCCGTTGGCCAATTTCCCTTCTGTCTATGACTCCGGTGCAGGTAACCGTTCACGGCCTGGACTGAGATTGATCTTGTCATGATTGCCTGAATCTGCGATATCAGCATCATGTCGATCAAGATTAACAAATCGTGGCTGAGCGAACA
>JALWSL010000703.1:2883-11620 GCA_027080405.1 Planctomycetaceae bacterium | reverse complement strand
CAAAAACTCACGGTTCACAGAAAAAAATCCCGAAAAGGCATAGAGGGGGATCGTCATTATTTAAAATGAGGAACAATCCGGCTATTACCTTGCGTATTCCATACTACTAACGGTTAAAGTTTACGAACTGTGTGAAAACTTTTGAAAATCTCATTTTGATTACGGCGGTCAGGACAGACCAACCGTGCTGCGTACTCCGGGGCTCTGTGGTTTGTTTCTTTCTTCCTGGTGGTCGTATGTCTTGTATTTATCGCAGCGTATCGCAGCGTTTTACTGAAAAAGCCCAGCCTGCATGGTTGTAGGCCGTTTGTGTGAAATCACAATATCAGAAATGCCCAATCAATTACAAATCAGCGAGTGATGATTTACTCGTTCGGGATTGAGCCAGAACCGAAACTGGCATTGTTTCCCGTCGAAGAAACCTCGCTGTTTTGACTGTTCAAGCCCCAGTCATACTTGAAGTAGGCGAGTTCAACCTGCCCTGCGAGTGCCCGTTCCAGCCCGGTTTTGGTTGCCGGGTCTTTCACGCGGGGGAGCAGAAAAGAGATAACGCCGTAGTTGCCGCCGAAGTCGTCTTTGTACCAGTTGAGAATACTGCTCAGGTAAATTCTGTTTTCTTCGGGAACGTACTTCACATATTCCGGATTATTGGCAAAAGAATTCGCCTGGTCTTCCAGCTGTTCGTTCAGGCGATCCGCTGTGTATGCTTCCGGTCTGATTCGCGGACAGCTTTTCGCCGCACAGACCAAAGCCATGTGAACCCGCGGATCGTGAAATTCTTCACGAATCCGTTTATGTTCCAACGTGTTGAGAGAAATCGTTTCCCCCGCGAGAATATGTTCTTTGATATCAAAAAAATCGGTCTCGCCATTCTGTTTCAAATCGAGAACGCTTCCTTGTATTTTATGAATGATGACCCCGTGAATCACGAACGCATTGTAGGCGTTGCAGTAATAGGCGAGTTTCGCGTGATCGGTTTTCAGATTTTCCGGATGCGCACCGGCCAGTTGTTTCAGATACGTTTTGAAAAGGAAATCTCGTTTGAGACCCTCGTAATCGACCAGTCCATTGGCGATATAGGTTCGCAGCAGGTAGTCCCAAAGGTTGTGATCGACCCCTGAAATGTCGGGATGAATTTCCGGATAGCGGGGAGGCTGGGGAATCGCCTTGAAAGCCTGGGCGCCGACATAGATCGGAATCAGAAAACTGAAAGCGGCCAGCCAGAGAAAAGCCCCGGAATATTCTTTTTTTGATTTCTTCATGATTGGTACTTTACTTTTGGATCGTTCATTTTTTTTGATTCTCGTGCGTTGCATCGCACCATGATTGAAATCATGGCAGCTGTCATGCCAAGGTGCGTCATGAGGTACTCCGCAGCGACCTGTCTTCAGGAGTGTTGATCGCGATTTTTCACACTGATATCGTTCACACGTGGGATATCCAACGAATTGAGAATCGGAAACAGGATGCTGGACTGGTCGAGTTCCCGATTGTTCGGGTTCATTTTTTCATCAGGAAGTTCGCCCAGATGCAGAATCTCCATCGGGCAACGAACAACGCATTCTGCACACGCCACACAGGGGGAATCCTTCAAGGTGACCGGAAGTCCCTGCAAGGCGCGGGATTTGATGTCGATCCCCATCTGGCAATACTGGTTGCAGACATTGCAGTCGATACATTTTCCCGGTTCTGCAGAGATTTTGAAACGTGACCAGCGTCCCCAGAAATTCATCCAGAACGCGAGTGGACACCAGAATCTGCACCAGATCCGTTGTCCTAAAAAGGGATAAACACCGATCGCGACCGCACCAGACAGAAAGGTGCCAACGACCGTATTGTAGTAGCCGAACGGGCTTTCATAACCGGAAAGGTGAAACAGTGTGGCGAGCACTGCCAGCGGAATAAAAACATAACCAAACCGCTCTGCCCAGCGGGGTGCGTCTCCCTTCGGTCCACGATGTCGAAACGAATTGCCGACCGTTTCTGCCAAGGCACCACACGAACAAATGTGCGAACAGTAATGTTTCCCGACCAACAACGTGAAAACAGGAAGTACAAGAAATGTCAGCACAACGGCCCAGACAACGCCCACAATAGCCACGACCGTCCACCAGGGAGGATCGCCCAGTTGTGCGACCGGATCCAGATCGAACGCGGTCATATTCAGTGGCCAGGCATTGAGAGAGCGAGTCAGCAGCGGCGTCCACGGATTTCGTCCCCATGTGGAAACCAGCAACGTCGGCAAGCCCCACCAAAGCGTCCAGTTGAAAAAGATCGAAGAAAGATTTCGCCGCCAGATGAGCCGATGTTTGTAACGGAATCCCCAATAGAGCCCAAACCCGAGAATCGCCAAAAAATAGACGAGGTAATACATCGAATACAAATTGGCAAACCGTGGATGCACAAATGAAAACAACCACTGAAAGCCGGGAATAAAATGCTCCCCCGCATCGGGAAGTAACCCAAAATGTTTCGATTGAAAATAAACCGAGTACGCC
Source organism: Planctomycetaceae bacterium (assembly GCA_027080405.1). Taxonomy (GTDB): domain Bacteria; phylum Planctomycetota; class Planctomycetia; order Planctomycetales; family Planctomycetaceae; genus Rubinisphaera. The sequence goes on along the minus strand of JALWSL010000703.1, from coordinate 9,122 downwards.
ACCAGAATACCGATCAGGCACAGGATAACCCGCTTCGGTTTCCAGATGCCATCCAGTTCCATGCCGGTATCGAGCAGGAAATCAATCGGCGGATCCGTACCGATCAACACCAGCACGTAATCGTTCGGGATCGTTACGGTTTCTCCGTTAATCTTCAATTCAACGGTAGCAGTTTCAATTCGTTGCACTTCCGATTGGAACAGGATCGTCAGTTTTTTTTGTGCGATGGCCTGTTCAAGAAGTTCGCGGTTATCCTGTTTGAGTCGGAAGAATTCATCTCTGCGATAGGAAATGGTGACGCGGTTGGTATCCATCAGCATGAGCGCCGCTTCAATCGCAGAGTTCCCACCCCCCACAATCAGCAGATTTTTTTGGTGATAATCGTCTGGTGAATGCAAACGGTAAACGACCTTATCGCTTTTCTCTTCGCCGGGAACATTCAGCTTACGGGCCTTTCCCTGTCTGCCGACTGCGATGATCACATTTCGGGCGGGAAATGATTTTCCGTCAGCTGTTTCGACCGAGAAACGATGATCGCCCTTTTTCAGAATCCGTGTGACCTCAACTCCTTCCTTGAGGTTCAGTTTTTTCTCCTTGATGGTTTGCTCGACTATTTTGAGGAACTCTGTTTTTTCCTTGTCTGTTTCAACGGGAAGGGCACTTCGATTTTTTAATTGTCGAGGTTCTGCGTACACTTTTTTTCCGGGCGGAAATCCGCGCACCGTGTTCGCCATCTCACTTTGTTCGAGAACCGCGTAGCGGAGATTTCTTTTTTCCGCTTCCATTGCCGCTGACAGGCCGGCTGGGCCTGCGCCGATGATCAGTAAATCCAGCGGGCCATCCGGGTCGCTCTGTCCGGCATTGAATTCACCGGCTGCTTCCATTCTTTCGATGACGTCCACACCGTGATTCGCCGCGATTTTGACAAGCGGTATTCCGGTGACATCACCGATCACATACAACCCGCGCACTGTCGATTGAAAATTGTTATCGATGATCGGAAGAATTTCCTGCGGCGGAACCGTCGCAAAATAATTTTGCTTCTTCTTTTCCACTGGTTTGGCGTTGATCATAACGGTTGAAATTTCACTTTAATCGAGAAAGTTGCCGCGGCAACGTCCGGTTGACCGACATATTTTTTATAACAGGTCTTACGAACTCTTTGCAGAAATGATAACCACTTTGCGGGCAATGACAGTGAAGTAAATCACAAATTTGCTCTTTCCGGGGCTGTAGCGAACCCGGCACGCAAAGTCAGCCGAGTCTAACGGGTCGATCCTGCAGGCCTGATTGACGGGACTAACCAACGAGACTAACCGACGGAGCGAATTAACGGGTCGAACTGGCGATTTGCCATTCATTCTGCCAGCTTTGTGCGGTGCTCCATTTGCGAATCATGGTGGTGCGAGCCAGCGTTAGAAGCAGTGGCCTTCCTGAGGGCCGTTTTGTGTGAGCGTCAAGATTTCCGGGCCGTCCGACGTCATGAAAATTTGATGTTCGAACTGGGCAGAAAGGCTGTGGTCTTTTGTGCGGACAGTCCAGCCGTCCGGTTCAGTGTAGGTGTCGGGGCGACCGATGTTGATCATCGGTTCGATCGTGAAGCAACAGCCGGGAACGATCACGCTTGTTCGTGTCGATTCATGCGGGTAATGCAGGACCCCCGGCTTTTGATGGAATTCCCGGCCGATTCCGTGTCCCTGATAATTTCTGACCACGCTGTAGCCGCGAGCTTCGGCGTGACGGGTAATCGCCTTGGCAATATCGTAGATTGTGCAGTAGGGACGGGCAGCCCGGATTCCCGCATACAGGGCATCAAATGTTACCTGCGTCAACGCTTTTGCCTCATCCGAAACTTCACCCACGAGGAATGTCTCTGATTGATCACCGTACCAGCCTTCGACAATCGATGTGATGTCGACATTGATGATATCGCCTTCCCGCAGGACTGTATCATCTGGAATGCCGTGACAAACGACGTCATTGATGCTGGTGCAAATCGATTTCGGGAAGCCTTTATAGCCGAGACAGGCGGGAATATGACCATGATCACGGGTGTAGGTGGCAGCCAATTCATCCAGTTCGTTTGTAGTTACGCCGGGCCGCACGTGTTCACGTAACATGTCCATCAACTGGGCATTGAATGCAGTTGCCTGGCGGAGCATCTGCAGTTCCTCATTCTCATAAAGAGGGTAATCTCTACGGGGACGGGGAAGCAGGGCATCACGAATTCGGGACAGATTCACCTAATGGGCTCCATTCTCATTTTGAAAGGGCATGGGTTCGTTCATTGTCGAGCAGCCTGAAATCTGTTGCAACCTTGCAGGGGAGAAGATTTTCGAAGAATGCAAAATCTGGGGGCGACAGAGACGCAGGCAGCCAGTTGTCCACAAGCCATTTACGCACGAGCCATTCAATTTAATAGAGACCTTGAAACAAACAGAGGTTTCCATCCTGGCAGCGGATGATGTATAAGACGATGTATAAGAGTTGTCCGATGGAGGGCCGATTCCGACAAGCCAGCCCTTTCCCCTCACTCCAAAAAATAAAGCCTGGAAAGCGTCAGGCATCAGGGAATGAATCAGATGCGAATTGGAGTCATCAGCGATACACATGGCGATGCGGTTCACACCCGGTTTGCAGTCGAGACTTTTCTGGATCATCAGATTGAACGCGTTCTGCATTGTGGCGACGTTGGCGGAGATGAAGTGGTTTCCCAATTCGGACGGTGGCCGACACATTTCGTCGCCGGTAATTGTGATTATGCGGATCAGCTTGGCGAGATCGTGAAGGTGAATCAGCAACATTGGGAGGGCCTGTTTGGTGATTTATCGTTTGCAGGGAAACGCATCGCATTGCTGCACAGTCATCAGCAACACCGCTTCGAGGCGGCGATTCATTCAGGCGACTACGATTTGGTCTGTTATGGTCATACTCATGTCGCAGAACATCATGTCGAGGGACATACGAATGTTCTCAATCCGGGAGCGATGCACCGCGCTCACCAGTACAGCGTCGCTATTGTCGAATTACCAACGATGGATATTTCACACGTGCCTGTTGCCTGCCGGTGAGCAAGATGATACAGGGAGAGACTGAAATCGGAGATGAATAAGTCTCGGCTGATGGATTGGTGTGTGATCCAGGATCTCGCGGTTTCAAGGCGCTCGTATTCGTAGCCGTATTCTGTTCTGCTTCCCCTACGATGTTCCCTGAAATGATTCAAACTGAAGTTGCACAAGAGGGTACGGATGCGGCAATCTTATTGCGGATGTGTATGTCCTCTATCTTGAGTGTGGTTTTTGCGTTGGCTGAATTTGTGAACTTGCATTATGGAGGCAATCCAGGAAAGCTTCGGCGATTTGTGGAGAAGTCTTCTGTTAAGGAATTTCGACCAAATTAACAGTAATTTGAAGTTACGTTGAGTCGATGGCTTGCCTTTTGGGCAAAACTGCAATACAACCCGTGCACTACCGTTTTGCATCCATTTCCGAACGGTTTTTGTCTTCCGACAAGCACAGAAAGCCCGGGGGAACGGGGGCGTTCACGTCCGGATTTCTTCAGGAAGTGCTGGAGCAGGGGCTCAGGAGTGTATGCGGCCCGGTTCGCGAGGATTTCTTTTTTGTACTGCGGCGAATTGACGCATTGCCAATTTTCGTCGAACGGGTAGACTCCTCCTTCTTCTCGGGCGTAGTGGAACGTTCTCTGTTTGTGTTGCGCGTTGTCGTTGCAGATATTTTTAATGAGTTTATCTATGAAGCGATATCAGTTTCCAGCTTGGATAAATCCTTTGCTTCCCGTTCTGGCGGGTTTTGTGGGGGTTGTTCTGGTGTATTACGGTGGGTTGTTCGTGTATGCGATACAGCCGGAGACCTCTGATGTCGGTTATCGTCCGGAGCAGCCTGTGCCGTTCAGTCATGCGTTGCATGCGGGTGAGTTGAAGATGGATTGCAGGTACTGCCACAACACTGTCGAGGTTGCTGCCCGTGCCGCCATTCCGCCGGTTTCGACCTGTTTGAATTGCCATCGTGGAAAGAATGAAAAGGGGGAGGCGGTGACCGTCGGGATTCATGTCGACAGTGTCAAGCTGGCTCCTGTGCGCGAGGCGGCTGCTTTGGATGAGTCGATTCCCTGGCAGAAAGTGCATGACCTGCCCGATTATGTCTACTTTGATCATAGCGCTCACGTGTCTCGTGGAGTGAGTTGCGTTTCCTGTCACGGTCGTGTTGATCAGATGGAGGTGGTTGAGCAGAAAGCGACTCTGGCGATGGGGTTTTGTTTGAAGTGTCATCGTCATCCGGAGGCGAATTTGCGGCCTGTTGATCAGGTGACGAATCTGGGCTGGGAGCCGGAAGGAGATGCCGAGGCGATCGGGAAGGCGATTATGCTGGAGCGGGGGATTCACCCGAGTGAGCATTGCTGGACTTGTCATCGCTGAGGGCGGTTTGGGTGTTTTCTCTGTTGGTGTTTGGCGGTTTTTGTGTTGCGCGTATTTCTTGCAAGATTCAATTTGATGTCAGCGACCTGATTGGTTGTCAACGGCTGGGGTAAATTGGGTGTGCCTGGCTGTTCGGGTTTAGGTTTTGTGTCGGTTGGTGGCGTCTTTATTTTGAGATTAAGGGATTCATGGCTAACTACTGGCGAAGTCTGGAAGAATTGCACGATAAGCCTGCTTTTCAGGAATATTTGCGTCGGGAATTTCCCGAGGCGGCATCTTTGGTCTCCGATGGTGTCTCTCGTCGGCGCTGGTTGCAGTTGATGGGGGCCTCGCTGACCTTGGCGGGAGTGACTGGTTGTCACTGGGAGCAGGAGAAGGTTGCCACTTATGTGAAGCGGCCGGAAAACCGAATTCCGGGCGTGCCCGTCAAGTATGCGACACTGCTCGAACGCTCTGGTGTTGCCCTTGGTGTTCTGGTGACCTCGTACGATGGGCGTCCGATCAAGGTGGATGTCAATCCGGAGCATCCTCAGGGGTTTGTTGGTACAGACTCGTTTGCTCAGGCGAGTGTGCTCGGGTTGTACGATCCGGATCGTATTGCGCGAGAGCCGGAGGACGGGACGCATCGGCAAATTTACGACCCCAATCAGCAGGCGGTTTTGAGGCAGCGTGATAAAGGGAAGACCTCGGCGAAAAACTGGGAGCAGTTCGAGGAGTTCGTTGCCGGTTGGAACAAGTCGGCGGTCGCTGATGGCGGCAAGGGTGTTCGCGTGCTGAGTGGGGCCAGTTCATCGCCTTCGCTGAGACGCATGAAAGATGAATTTCTTGAAAAACTGCCCGGTTCGAAGTGGGTTGAATATGAGCCTGTCTCGCGGGATCGTGAATGGCAGGGTGCAGAGCTGGCAACAGGGGCTCGGGTGCGTTTGCGGTATCATCTGGATCGGGCGGATGTCGTGGTTGGCGTCGATTCTGATCTGTTCGATTATCATCCGGAAGCCTTGAGGCATGTGAAGGAGTGGGCGAAGAGTCGCGTTCCTGAAGATGGGAAGATGAACAGGACCTATGCGGTTGAAAGCTGCTACACGCGACTTGGGCAGAATGCGGATCATCGGTTGCCTTTGAGGTCTTCTCAAATTGCTTCCTTTTTGGTTGAGTTGAAAGCAGGGGTGGAGAGCGCTCTGGCCGGTTCGCCTCCCGTGCAAGGGGGAGCGGAGGGGGATTCCGCCCGGCAAGTGCTCGATGCGATGGTTGACGACCTGGTTAATCACAAGGGGCGGAGCCTGTTGGTCGCCGGGCCCTTGCAGTCGCCGGAGGTTCATGCGATTTGCCTGCAGATCAATGGTCTGCTGGGGAATATCGGAAAAACAGTGACGGCGGTTCAGTCTCCCGATACGGAGCGGCCGACGCATGCCGAGGCGATTCGCTCTCTGGCTGAGGAAATGGCAGCCGGTGAAGTGAAAACACTGATTATTCTGGGGGGGAATCCTGTCTATAATACTCCTTCGGATATCGATTTCGCTGCCTTGATGGCGAAGGTGCCCGTCACGATTCGGCTTGGTCAATACGATGACGAAACCTCTCTTGTTTCGCGTTGGTATGTTCCTGAAACTCACGACCTGGAAGCGTGGGGTGATGGTTGTAGCTGGGATGGAACTGTGGGGGTTCGCCAGCCGTTGCTTTCGCCTCTTCACAAAGGGGTTTCCGATATCGAATTGATCGCCTTGCTGCTTCAGCGAAAAAAGCGATCCGGTCAGGAGATCGTGCGGGAGACAGCCAGTTTGAGGGTGAAGAATCTGGCTTCCAA
>JALWSL010000703.1:0-2873 GCA_027080405.1 Planctomycetaceae bacterium | reverse complement strand
TCCAAATTGTGGGAGCGGGCGATTCATGATGGCTTCTTTGCCGGGACGGCGTTTCGGGAAGTTGCTGATTTGAAGCTGGTTGACGGGCTGAATGAAAAGCTCGCCGGTTGGGTCAAGAAGGCAGACTCTGCGGAAACAGACGGCAGCGGTCTGGATGTCGTCTATCATCCGGATGATTGTGTCTATGATGGTCGGTATGCGAACAGTTCGTGGTTGCAGGAGTTGCCCAGTGCGTTGACAAAGGTGACCTGGGACAACGTGGCGACAATCAGCCCGAGAACGGCCCTTGAATTCAAGCTGGAAGATGGTGATCTGGTTGAAGTGGCTGTACCTGAAGGAGGTTCGTTGACTGTTCCTGTTGTGCAGATACCGGGTCAGGCGGATAAAACGCTTGGTGTTTGCTTGGGTTATGGGCGGACGGCAGCCGGTCATGTCGGGGGCAGTTTGCCCGATCGTGTCGAACCTGTTGGCACGAATGCGTTTCAGTTGATGACAACCAAAACAGCCGGGTTCGACTCCGGGGCGAGCTTGAAGAAGCTGGGTAGAAAGCATGTTCTGGCGACAACTCAAAATCATTGGGCGATCGATGTGGCCGGGATGCAGGAGATCGGTAAGCGGGTCGGCAAGCTGGTTCGTGAGGGAACTGTCGCCGAGTATCAGGCAAGTCAGGATTTCGCGCAACATCTGGTTCATCACCCACCTTTGGAGTCTCTCTGGGAAGAGTTCGAGTGGTCAGATGAGTATCAATGGGGAATGGGGATCGATCTGACGCGTTGTGTTGGCTGTAATGCCTGTGTGACGGCGTGTCAGTCCGAAAATAATATTCCTGTCGTCGGGAAGGATCAGGTGAATCGGAATCGGGAAATGCACTGGATTCGGGTTGATCGCTATTTTGTGACCGCCCACGATCAGAGCACGCCAGATCCGGATGATGTGCAGATCGATCCGGCGACATTGGACCCGATCAACATGGGGGTTTCTACTCAGCCGGTCAATTGTCAGCATTGTGAGAATGCTCCTTGCGAACAGGTTTGTCCTGTGGCCGCAACTATGCACAGTTCCGAGGGGCTGAATGAAATGGTTTATAACCGTTGCATTGGGACGCGCTACTGTGGCAACAACTGCCCGTACAAAGTTCGCCGGTTCAATTTCTTCAGTAACGCCATTCCGTTAATGCAACCGGAGAAAGAGCTTGTTCAGTTGGTTCTCAATCCGGAAGTGACAGTTCGTTCCCGCGGGGTGATGGAGAAGTGTACCTACTGTGTTCAGCGCATCCAGAATGGCAAGATTGCGGCCAAGAACGCCCAGCGCAAGCTGGTTGATGGTGAGGTGAAGACGGCCTGTCAGGAATCGTGTCCGGCTGATGCGATCAGCTTTGGAAACCTGCGGGAAAAGGAGAGTCAGGTTTCGAAGGATCACGCCAATCCCCGCTGTTATGCGATGCTGGAAGAATTGAACATCAAGCCTCGTACGCAGTATCTGGCTCGCATCCGCAATCCTCATCCGTGGTTGGAAGAGGGCTACTACCTGCAGCCGCATGAGGTTCATGGTCATGATGAAAGCGGTCATTCTGACGGTGATCATCACCATGAGGAACAGCAGGGGCATACGGAGGAGCAATCTTCCGCAACGTAGGATATTTTTGATTGGACGTAGATGCCGGCTTCGGTCGGTGCGAGTGTATTGTGGTTTCAAGAGACTGATTTGTAATCAAGTTTGTAATCAAGACGAAGTTGAGAAATATGGCTTCTATTACGACGACGCCTTTCGATATTACAGCCGAAACGCCGGGGAAGCGTGCCCCGTTGGTGACAGGTGATAACGACTATCAGACAGTGACGGATCAGGTCTGTCAGTTGGCAGAAGTTCCTGCACGTACTATTCCCAAGTCCTATTGGGTGGCCTTGACTTTCTGTCTGATATTATTGGCGAATCTGGGGATCTGCATCGGCATTCTGTTTACGCAGGGGGTTGGTGTTTGGGGGAATATGTCACCGGTCTTCTGGGGCTGGCCGATTGTCAACTTCGTTTTCTGGGTCGGTATTGGTCACGCGGGGACTCTGATTTCGGCGATTCTGTACCTGTTTCGTCAAAACTGGCGTACCGGAATTAACCGGGCGGCTGAGGCGATGACCATTTTTGCCGTGATTTGTGCGGGGATGTTTCCCGGAATTCATATTGGTCGTATTTGGGTCTTCTTCTGGCTGTTTCCGTTACCGAATTCGATGCTGCTATGGCCCCAGTTCAGAAGTCCGCTCCTTTGGGATGTTTTCGCCGTCGGTACATATGCGACGGTGTCAATTCTGTTCTGGTACATGGGAATGATTCCCGACCTGGCGACATTCCGGGATCGAGCGGTGACGCCTGTCCGCCAGTTTGTTTACGGGATTATCTCATTGGGGTGGACCGGTTCGGCTCGTTGTTGGCATCGATACGAGCGGGCTTATCTGCTGTTGGCGGCCATGTCGGCTCCGCTTGTTCTCAGTGTGCATACAATCGTTTCTTTTGACTTTGCTGTCGCACAACTTCCCGGTTGGCATACAACCATCTTTCCCCCCTACTTTGTCGCCGGGGCAGTCTTCAGTGGATTTGCAATGGTGGCGACGTTGCTGATTCCTGCCCGCGTTTTGTGTGGTCTTCAGGATATCATTACGGTTCGGCACTTGGAAAGCATGTGCAAGATCATGCTGGCGACCGGGATGATGGTTGGATATGCGTACGCCATGGAGTTTTTCATTGCCTGGTATGGAGGCAACCCGTACGAGCAGTTTACGTTTGTCAATCGTGCGTTTGGTCCTTACTGGTGGGCTTACTGGACGATGGTGAGTTGCAATGTGATCAGTCCTCAGTTTTTCTGGATCAAGTGGTGTCGC
>JALWSL010000702.1 GCA_027080405.1 Planctomycetaceae bacterium | reverse complement strand
CCTGGTGCAGGCTGGTATGAGAACGATTGAGGAAATCAGATCTCACAAGGACCTGACCAAAATCAAGGGAATCGGCAAGGCTTCCGCCGAGAAGGTCCTCGAGGCGATCGGCTGATCCGAACGGAACGAGATGAAAAGGAGATAGTATGGGCGTCCGAATTGTCACGCAACCGACCGAAGAGCCGCTGAGCCTCGATGAGGTGAAAGCACATTTACGTGTCGATGGTGCCGAGGAGGACGCCCTGCTTTCCCATTATCTGCAGGCAGCTCGCCTGACGGCTGAACGGCAATGTTGGAGGCAAATCGCCAAAGCGACGCTGGAGTGGTCGATTGATTGTTTCCCGGCAGACGAATGTCTCTTTATTCCACGGCCTCCGCTGATTTCAATCACGTCGATCAAATACGTGGATCCCAATGCAGACACACAGACATTCGATCCGGTGAATTACTACGTCGATCCGCTTGGCGAGCCTGGTCGCGTTGTTCTGAAATCAGGCAGTGCCTGGCCGGTGACCAATCTGCAGCCGGGCAGTGTTCTGGTGCGGTACGAAGCGGGTTATGCGGATGCAGCCAGTGTGCCGGCTGATCTGAAAACAGCATTGCTGCTACTGGTGGGGCATTTGTATGAAAACCGCGAAGCCGTGCTCGCAGGAGCGGCCGCTAATGAGTTGCCGTTCGGTGTGGATGCCTTGCTGACACCGCATCGTTTTCGAGATGTGAGGGTAACCGATCAATTATGAGAGCCGGAAAAATGAATCGGCGGATCATCATTGAGAAGCCAACAAAAACAACTGATGCCACCGGACAGAAGATTACAACCTGGTCGGAGCATTGCCGAGCCTGGGCCAACCTGATCTCCGGAACAGCTGGCGAAACACTGCAGGACGGCAAACAGGTGACCGAAGATGTTCGCTGGCAGATCGAAATCCGCAGCAACAGTCTGACACGAGCGATCACGGCGGAAATGCGGGTTGTACTGGGCACGCAAATTCTCTCGATTCAATCGGCGGTCGATGAAAACGAGGATCGGCGAAAAGTTGTTCTGACGGCATTGGAACGAAAATGAAGGAGCCAATTACCGGCGACAAGGAACTGGACCGTCTGTTGTACCAGATGGGTGAAAAGTCGGTGCGCAAGATTGCTCGCATCCCCCTGGGGAAAGGGCTGACCGTTGTCGCCAGAGCGATTCGTCGAGAAGTACCAGCGGCAACAACTGCCGGACACAAGAACAAACGCATCAAACAGGCGATCGGGAAACGCAACAAGAAAAACCGACGAAAGGGATACCACGAAGCGAAAGCAGGAATACATGTCGGCAAGAAAAAAGGAGCTCCTCATGCTCACCTTCTGGCCCTGGGAACAAAAGAGCGATTCAGTGGGAAGCGTGGAGTAGTCGTGAGGGACGCCAAAGTGCACAGGAAAGGGCGCGTCAAGCCAAACGACTTTGTCAAACGTGGCCTGCAGAACGCAGACTCCGAAGCAATGAAACGTATCGAAGAATCGTTCCATGAGGAATTCGAGAAGGAAGTACGCCGTTTACGATTGAGGGGAGGAGCATAAGTGGAGCCGACGCTTGAAGCCGCTTTGCGGGCGATGCTGTCTTCATTCACGGCCGTCACCGACCTGGTGGGAGACCGAATCCGCCCTGATATTCTGGATATCGACGATGATCCCCAGGCGATCCTCGTCAAAGTGGAATCGGAGACAATCCATTCCGATCTGGACGGAAAAGGGGGATTGATCACGGCCAGTGTCATCGTTGATGCAATCGCCTACACCCGACTGGAATCACGGAATCTGGAGCAGCTGATCCGCACCAATGGAACCGATCCGGGAACCGGACTGCAGGGATATGCCGGGCAGGTTGGCTCTTTTCAGATTGACGGCTGCACATTGGCGCGACGGGTTCCGTATCTTCTGGAGCGTCAATCAGACGAAGATCGTGACTGGTACGGCATCGCCTCGTATTACGAAATTGATTATCGCGAAATCACCTAATCAAGGAAGATTCACAAATGGGAAAGCAGACAAGTACCAAAACGCAGTTGCAATTGGACATTTCGTCCGTTTACACAAAAATTGCCTACGTGACCAATATCGATGGTCCGGATCCCGAAGGGCAATTCTGGGATGCGACCGATCTCGATTCTGATTTCATCGAGGATGGCGAACCAACGGGCCAACTCACTCCCGGTAATCTGAGCGGGGAACTGTTCTACGATCCGGCAGAAACGACGCACAAGGCATTCGTCAGCCGCATGCTGGCGCAAACCAAGTCGAACTGGAAAGTCGTTTATCCAGACGGTAGCGAAATTGCTGTCATTGGAACGCCGAAAAAGTTCAGCCCCAAAGCCTCCAAGGGAAGCGGGTTGTCAGCATCCTTTGAAATCAAACTGGCTGCGATTCCGGTTTATCCGGCTTAATCGTGATGTCGCTGTAGTTATTTCAGTCCACCACAAAAGGAGACTAGCTGTGAAAGTAAGACTCACGTCCGACCAACTCGGACCGAATCCCGATTTTGATTTCAACAAAGCTGCCAGTGACGATAACCAGGTTAATCGGGTCGTGCCGAAAGGGACGGAAATTGAACACCCGGACGCACTGCTCCTTGTGATCAACAAGCAAGCCGAGCCGGTGGACGAGGAAGCAAAGCAGGCCTGGCAAGCCCATGTGGATCGGAAAGAAAAGGCTCTCCAGCGGGCAAATCCGGCAACTCGCCCGGCGATTATCACAGCCCCAGCCACGCCAGCCACCAAGCCGGGAAGCAAGAAGCCGGGCAAGTAATCCTCCAGTAAACAATACCTGAACCAAGCACCCTGTCCGGTTCTTTTGAAAGGAAGCAAATGTCTGTCAAGCAATTAACGCGAAGCGTCCTGGTGGGGGCGAATGCCCCGAAGCTGCAAAGTGAAGAAGTAATTCTTCTCGTTCCGCAGGAGGACGGATCAAAGCAACAATACAGCGTCCAGATC
>JALWSL010000701.1 GCA_027080405.1 Planctomycetaceae bacterium | reverse complement strand
ACAAAGAGCTGTTTGAGGCCCCCCGGCTGAGATTCAATTTCCGCCTTCAGAAATGGCCGGAAGTATTGAACTGGATTGCGGGGGAAGCAGATCTCTCCCTTGTGATGGAAACTCCACCGCCGGGCACATTCAATTACAAGGACAGCAAGGAATACACACCAACTGAAGCGATCGACCTGATCAATGGCTGGTTGTTGACCAAGGGGTTCACTCTGGTTCGACGGGAACGCTTGCTGATGTGCCTGGATCTTAAAAATGGACTCCCCGAAGGAGCGATTCCGCAAATTACTCCGGAAGAGTTGGCAGGTCGTGGGCAATTTGAATTTGTTTCGGTTCTTGTTCCTCTTGAAGGGCGTCCGGTCGAGGCGGTCAAGGCGGAGATCACCCCGCTTCTTGGCACTTACGGTAAAGCGGAACCGCTTGCTGCAACCGGGCAAATCCTGATCAGCGGACCGGCGGGAAGGGTTCAGCTGATCGTAAAAATTATCAAACAGATTCCTGTTCCTTCCAAACCGAAGCCCAAACCTCCCGGTGAAAAGCCGGTTGTGGTTGTTTATGCGATCAAGCACAGCGATCCGAAGCAAACGGGCGAAGTGTTGAAACAGATTATTTCCGGTGCTGTCGTGGTTGATACTTCGGCCAGGCAAATCGTCGTGAATGCAACGCCAACCGAGCAGGCCAAAGCGAAACAGATTGTCGAGCAACTCGAATCAAAACTGGGCGTTGATAAACAACCGGTGCTCGAATTATATCCCGTACGAACTTCCGATCTCTCGCAGTTGATGGAGACTCTTCGCCTGATTGTTCCCGATGGACAGTTCCGGTTCGATGAACCGAGCAGAAAACTGGTTGCCTGGGCAACAAAGCCACAGCAGAAACTCATCGCCGAAACGTTATCGAAACTTTCGGCACGATCTTCTGAAGCCGGTGCGGCCCAACTCGAAGTCTATCCCTTGAAGAAGATCGATGCGAGCGCGGTCCAGACTCTCCTGCAGATTCTCCTGCCGGAAGTGAAGGTGACGATCGATTCGAAAACGGGAAGTCTGATCGTGATCGGAACGCTGACGGATCATCAGGCGGTTGCCTCGCTGCTTGAACAACTCAGGCAGCAAGTTGAAAAACAGAAGCCGCCTGTTGTGCAAAGCTATCCGATGTCAGCCGAGATGGCTTCCATGATAACCACGATTCTCAGTTCGGTTGTTCCTGAAGCGACCATCACGACGGATTCCAGTGGCGAGCGGTTGATTGTCATCGCTCCGGCCGAAAAGCAGGAATTCATCGCCCAAACGATCGAGCAGTTGGGAAAGAATCTGTCTGTCAGTCAGCAACAGCTTAAAATATACGATGCGCACAACATCGACACTTCCAGCGTGACTGCTCTGATACAGACTTTGACCCCGCAGGCACAGGTGACAGTCAACACGGACAGGGAGCAATTATTGATTATCGCCAGGGAGAAAGACCACAAGATCATCGAGAATGTTCTGAAGCAGGTCGCCTTGGAGACAGAGGAAGAGAGGCCTGTTTTGAAATCGTACCCATTGCAGGCAAAGGTTGATCTTTCCACGCTGACATCGGTTTTATCCCGACTGGTTTCGAAAGCGGATGTCACTTCCGATCAGCCCAATCGCCGCCTGCTTGTGACCGCGACCGGGAAGGATCACACTGTTGTCGCTCAGGTGATCGAACAGGTTACCCAGGATGCGGGGGGTGAGGTTCCCGAGCTTCAATTCTATCCTCTCGAGAAAACGACCGGGGCTTCTGCAACGACCATTTTGCAGACGATGTACCCCCAAGCCCAAATTTCATTTGAGGAAAAAGCGAGGCGTCTTTCGGTCGTTGCAGACAGAACGGATCAGCAGAAAATTGCGGCAACGTTGAAGAAACTGGAACAATCCGCACCTGTTAAAGAGCCGAAAACATTGAAAATCTATGAAGTCAATGCGGTTCAGCGGTTGAGGTTTACCGCCTTGACACCCGCGTTGACAGAAGAAATGCCCGGGATGCAGGTTCTGTCCGATTCGCAGCCGGGGGAGATGACCGTCTGGGCGACGCCGTCGCAGCACAAGGTTCTTGGGGAAATCATCAAACAGTTGCAGAAGGAAGTTCCGCCGGAACAAAAAGCCAGGCTGATCGTCTACCCCATCCATCATGTCACGGCGAACGCTGTGGCGGAAACGCTGACAGACCTGTTTCCCGATGCGAAGATTACGCCGGACGAAAAGGGTTCCCGCATTCTGATACACGCCAAACCGAAATTGCATGAGACGATTCGCTCCGCCATCGAGCAACTCGATACTGAAACACCGATCGAAAAGGAAATCAAATTGATGGTTTATCCGGTCAAGGGAATTGACCCGACCGCCGCGGTGAACCTGATTTCCGCCGAATTGCCCGAGGCCTATGTGATTCAGGATCGAACTGGTGAGACGCTGATCGTTCGCGCCAAAGAAAAAGATCAGCAGGGGATAGCCGAACTGCTCGATGCACTGAAGATGGCTTCCTCTGGGACTTCCAAACGGACAATTGTCATCTACCCGATGGTTTTGCAGACGTACAATTCCTATGTCGCCGCTTTCTGGAGAAATGCGTTTCCCCAGGCCACAATCGTGGTTGATCCCGTCAATAAAACAATGCTGGCCTTGGCCACAAAGCAGGAGCACGAAAGCATTCGATCGACAGTGGAAGAAATGTCCCTGGTTGCCAAAGAGGAAAACAGGGCAAAACTCAAACGATATACAGTGGAGGGGGGCTCACGTTCCGGGATCCTGGGGATTCTTTCTCAGGCAGCTCCCGCAGCAAAAGTTGTTTTCAACGGGAAAGAGATGTTGGCTTGGGCAAGTGAGGCGGATCATCTGCTGTTGGAAGAAATCGTTAACGGGCTCAATCATGGTGACGGGATCGAAAAATCGGTAGAAGTTGTCGAACTCGGACAGGTTCCCGTGGAGACTGCCCGGACGGTGTTGGCGG
>JALWSL010000700.1 GCA_027080405.1 Planctomycetaceae bacterium | reverse complement strand
AAACTGTCCTGCAACCCGAAGATTTTGAGAACCTTTTTCAGTTCTTCCGGAGTCGCCTCAGCAACCTTTTTATTGATAGCTGCCAATAGTCCGGCTTTGATCTGATCTTCTGGTGAAGACTCGTCAGCCACCTCAACTGGCATGTCTTCGGCAACCATTGCCTGGTCCTCCATCTCAAACAGAAGCTCATAATGTGGCGTGGCTCGAACTTTGGACTCCAGAAGCTGCTTGACTGTTTTTGTTACAGGCATGGTTTGTTCCTCGAATGACTCAAATAAGCTTGTGTTGGTGGCTGGATCAGTGACGATGTCAACGGACAGCACTGACTTGATCGACTCGACGACAACTTCAGACCCATTCCGCACACAATCGCCATCAGCGACGTGAGACATGCCAAAGGTATCTGGCATTCTTTCGGCCCGTTCTGCAATTGCATCCGATTCAGGGTGGGATTTCAGGTAATGAAAGTCCCCAACCAGGGCCATGCGGTATTCCTCAAAACGGACATTGCGGAATTGCCCAATATGATCACGGACAGATCGTTCCTGGGCAGCATTCTTTTTGTCCGGGTGATCGATATGAACCTGCTTCCCCTCATAGAGACCAACAGCTTCCTTCATCGCCTTGGCGGAATAAGTGCGACCATTGCGGGATTTCGCACCGAGAATTTTCACCCCGTAAATGACCCCGGCCTCCCGGTCCACCTTGTGTGCTTCGCCAAATGTTGATTCGATGATCTGCATGCACGCATTTTGCGGAACGCATCAAGATCATCAACACGACTGTACCAATAAATTGGTACAAAAGTTTTTTTTCTCCACAAATAGCCTTGTTCAACGTGTTTGCGTTTTCGTTTCCCTGCATGCGCCGACAGGGCATTTCAGATGGCGAACCTGGGCTTTGGTGCAATATGTCACCATCTGGACGAGGTGGACCGGACAAAGCGGTCTTGCCTTTTTGAACTTCTCGGTTCGATACTTCCGCTTCATTGCCATGCTCATGTTGATCCTGTCAATTCTGCATCTATGGACTGGCTGGAATAGATAATCTGACATCGACAACGCGGATGAGCTGGCGGTCCTTGTGGGAACTTGGCAGCCCAGACGCCTCTTTTTGTCCCGTCCAACGGAGCACAGATCGGACAAACCCGACCATCTTCTTCTGTGACCCATTCATCCAGGCCACTTAGTGAATTGGTCTCCTGTTTGGCCTGCTCGGCTGCTATGGATTCAGCCTCCGTAGAAAGAGTGATTGCCGTCGTACTATCGCTCGCTGGTGTGAACACGTCGAATGCAACTTTTCGGCGAGATGGCGGCTTCTTTGCTTTCTGGTCAGGTGCCAGCGTCGTCGTTGTCTTGACGGTTAATTTGTCTCGAAGCGTATTGCGAACGTGCTGCGTGTACCGGCGCGCGACCTGTTTGGCTCTCGGCCTGGCAAATAGTTCCGCCCTGGAAATTGCCTGCGACTCTTTGGCGCCGTGCTGGGACGAGGACAGAATATACAACAGCAACAACATGGCAAGGATTTCCTGTTCCCGTTCCCGCTCCACTTTTTTCCAGAACGATTGCGGGACATTGTCAAAGTCAGGCGGGTTGCCCATCAACTTGATCAACTCAGCCCTGTGCTTTGCTGAGAGTCGGTTGAGTCGCTTTTCAAACGATCTTTCGAGTTGTTCGCGGTTATGGAGCTGCACTATTCCCATTCTCCCCATTCACCAGACTCCAGGAGTTGGCTTGCTGTTTTGTAGGGATCACGCATTGACTCAACAGCAGATTCAATCTGAACGGGCTGATTCTTGCGCTGAATCGCCATGCGCTCCTCTTCCTTGTCATGGTCGATCCCGCGCTGTTCGCGAGCTGTCTGGATTGTCTTGATTCCCGACTGGATATCGATCTGGTCCCGTTGAGCCTGTGCGGTCTCATCTGTCATCGTGACCTGTGGGGCCTCGTAATCGATTTCAACCAGCGACATCAGTCGAGCGAAAGAAGGTGCCAAATGTGAAATCTGCCCGGTTTCGTAAGCGATCCGCAATGCTTTCTCGATGATTTCAACAAAGCCAGCCCCATAGAATGTCTGGTCTTTTTCCCGTTGGTTTACAAATGGCGAACCAATAGCCAGCACTGCCGAATATAGTGCCGTATCGGTGTCACCCGACATCATGAAGTTCGGGATCGTCCAGAATGTTCCCATTCGTTTGAGCAGATATTTCAGGCAGTCCATCACCGCATCATTACGCATTTGGGCAAGTGGCCCAGCCTGGTACTTGCCACCCCGGATTGATGGAACAGTCCCCGGGTGGTACTTGACCTGCTGCACGGTCCGTGAGCCACCGCCGATACTTGGTAGCGATATGGATTGGATATCCGCACCGGACGGCGAAGACATGCTGGAGCCAGTCGGGAACTCTTTGATAAACGGAATATTGGCGAGGATTTCCATTCCTTTGCGAAGTGACGCGTTCAACTTTCCCTCGCCCTCGATATCTTCCAGCATGGCAAAATAATCTGAAACACCCCGCTTGGCCTTGCGGGAAGTATTCCGCTTGAAATGAACCATGCGATCTGCCTCAACGCAATCCCAATCTGTGCCGTCGTCAGTGCGGACGATGTGGTAATAAAGCGGTGTTTCGGTGTCGTGGCTTTTCAGCTCTTCGTTGTAGCAGGTGAGGATGCCGTATTCCCAATAGCAGGATTCATGGTCAATGATTCCAAGATAGTCGTTCAGTCCATAGGCGTCTGCCGGCTCTGTGACTTCATCTGGCTCAACGACCATTGCCCGGGCGACATATCCAGTCTGAGGATACAAGGCGACAAACTTCTCCCCATCCCGCCTGCTATCGAGATGGATCTCAGAATCCAGGCCAGACCGGAAATTATTGTCTCTCGATGGGGATCAAAACCCTCGCCTTTAGGCGAAACCTTCAGGTACACTGCCAAGTATGGAAAACTATCGCAGTGGCGCACATACTCGTTAT
>JALWSL010000699.1 GCA_027080405.1 Planctomycetaceae bacterium | reverse complement strand
AACGGGGGCCAGCTGACGTGTCGAGTCATCCCGAGCCGATGGTGAAAAATCTGGTCGGGCATTTTTTAGATCCGACAGAACGCGATCGGCATCAGGCGAGAGGTTCTTGGCAATATCCAGAAAAGGCTGGTCAATCACCAGACCTTTCAGTACCCCTGATAATGACCAGTTCTTGTGCAGCGTATCGATATTCCCCACAAATTGGGAGGTGCCCAGCGTTTCTTCCCGCCCGATCCCCTGAAACTGGAACCGATGCCTGCCGGTCGGGATAATATCGGTATCAACCGCCTTCACCTGCACACGAACGGCTCGGGCAAACTGTTCATGCTCCCATTGCACAGCGACCGTGGCGTCCCTGATTTTTATGACAGGTGGCGCAATGCTCGTTGTCTGAATCGCAGGCAGATTTTCCCAGTTCCACTTGCCACTGCGTTCCCGGCGAACCTGCAACTTCGGACGGTTGAGTTCGATGGACTGAATATCGAGTTGCCGACGATTGAAAAGTAAATCCTGATCAACCGTGATCCTGATTCCCTCGATATCACACAACGGAAGCTCACTCGCTTCGGGATTGACAACCAGCCCTGAAATAATGATGCGTCCATGATTATCGATCTCGGCGGAATCAAAAGTGATATTCCACTCGGCGTAATTATCCTGCAATTTCCTGCGCAATAGATCTGTCAAATACCGATCGCGCTGCGCCCAGCCCCAAAGAATCGCCCCCAGTCCAAGGCAGATAAAGATCGCTGTAACGAAAAGAAACCCGAAAAACGATTCCCGAATAAACTGAAACCATCCAGTTCGCCCGGTTCGCTTCCTGAGAGCACTGTTCGCAGGTGCTGCCCGCTGATCCAATTTTCGTCGACGAAAAAACATCCAGGTTCAATCCATGAGTAGCCTGTGCCAATTCCCTGGCGCGTTTCGTTATCTGGAGCTCAACTGTCCCGCAACAGAACAGTTTGGGAATACTCTCCCATTTTTCGACTATGTTCTCAGTCCTTTTTTGTCCTCATTGAGGTTCCTGTACCGATACCACTTTGCGATTCCAATAGCAGCCAAAACCGCCAAAGGATATTCCGCAGGAAGGCGATACCGCAGTGAACTGACAAATAACGAATGCAAAGCAGCAAAATACACGATAGGCAGGGTACAAAGAAAGAGGAGTTCCCGACTGCCACGCATTTCCCATCCACCGTATATTGCCCATCCCGCCAAAAACAGGAATCCTGTCGCGACAATTCCCTGCAGAACGGGATTTCGGAACTGCTCGGCATTGGGCCACGGCTTCCAGTATCTCCATAATTTGATGAATCCAAGCTGAATCGCCCGCCCGGGATTCTCGCGGGCAAATTTCAGCGCCCGGTTTTTGTAATAGCGGTTCATTTCATATTCAGTCATCCGATCGAGAGCGCGATCCTGCTCGAAGAAGGTCATATCGCTGGAACCGGTTGCACCGGGGTGCAATCCGTCGAACAGACTTGGCCCCATCCATAACGTGGTGATGACAAAATGACCTGCTACGTGCCGGTTACGGATTCCCCACGGGAGAAGTGGAAGTAACATGCACAGGAGCATCACAAGAGATTGCAGAATTCGGCCACGAAAGAGGGATTTCGAAAATATCGCCAGTACAAAAAGCAAACCGGGCGGAAATAGCAGCCAACTGGGGCGAATGTAGACAGCCAATGAGGCGCACAGTCCCGCCCCGGCCGCCCGGAAGAAGGCTTTTTTCCGTTCGGTTGATTCGAACCAACTTGAAAAAGCCCAGATATTGAACAGGATGCAGGTCGCAAAAACGGTTTCGCTTAAAATTAAAACAGAAAAACCGATGTAAAGCGGCATAAGTGCGACAATCATTCCAGCCACAATGCCGGCTGTTTGGGAATGATACCTTTGTGCCATCCAGGAGGCGGGAAAAACTGCGAGCGAACTGATTACTGCGAGCAACAAGCGGGCCATCGCTTGAGAGTTGCCGAAAACCGAAATGGAAACCGCCAGAATCAGCGGAAAGCCGGGCATCCTCATCACCCGACGTGGAGGGGTATAAAGGGAATAATCTTCCCCCGCAACGATCTTTTCAGCCAGTTGCCAGTAACCGTCTGCATCACCCTCGATCAGGTAGTTCCGGTGAGCGATCTCTGCCAGATAATAATTCAGGCACAGAGCCGCAATCACCCGTACCGCAACGGCCAGCAGGAAAATATTCAGGGTACTGGAAAGGAGTCGCCTCACGACTTGATACGATATTTTGCGAGGTGAAGATCGCGTTGGATATCCGCCTGAACTTCTTCAACCGGACGGTCCCCGCGAACAGTGATGACCAATTCTTTTTTCCGAAACAAATTGAGGGCCGGAACTGTTTTTTCCTGGTAATCTTCAAGTCTCTCCCGGATCGCCTCTTCATTGTCGTCCGGTCGACGCCGTAACTCCTTTTTCCCGCAGACATCACAAACCCCGTCAACTTTGGGTGGATGCGAATCAAGGTTATAGACAGCGCCACAATTCGCACAAACCCTTCTGGCGGTCAACCTTTTGATAATCAGTTCGGCCGGGACATCGATATTGAGAACGGCATCGATATCGTAGCGTTCAAGAAAGTATTCCGCCTGAGCGTCGTTACGGGGAAAACCATCAAGCATGAAACCGTAATTCCAGTCATGCTCTGTCAATCGCTGTTCAACAATGTTCTCGACATATTCATCGGGAATCAGTCGACCAGTCGCCATCAACTGTTTGATGCGGGCGGCCAGCTTGGTGTGATTCTTGATATTCCAACGCAAAATGTCCCCGACACTGATATGCACAAGATCGAAACGCTTACACATAATTTCGGATTGCGTCCCTTTGCCGCATCCCGGCATCCCCATAATCACGTACTTGTGCATCGAAAAGTCCAGTCAGATCGATAGTCAAATCATCAGATGTAAGTTGAAAAGCGTTATAATAATGCCCTACAATGTACCGTTGTCGTGTAAAGGC
>JALWSL010000698.1 GCA_027080405.1 Planctomycetaceae bacterium | reverse complement strand
GTTTCCGGATCGTCCTGAAGGATATCCGTTCCGGTGATATCGGAAGGCATCAAGTCCGGGGTAAACTGAATTCGTCGAAATGAAAGATGCAACAACTGCGCCACCGTACTGACCAGCAGTGTTTTGGCCAAACCGGGAACACCCACAAGCAGGCAGTGCCCCTTGCAAAGCATCGCAATCAGAATCTGCTCAACCACCTCCTCCTGCCCGACGATGACTTTGGAAATTTCTTCGCGCATCCTGGCCGAAGCAGTCATCAAACCGCGAATGGCATGGGCTTCCCGATTGGCATCACGGGAATCCGGGTTCCCGTTCGAAGGAGGATCAGCTGTATTCATTGGTTGTCCCTGGCGTTTTCAGGAAAACATTATCGATTCAAACAGTCCGGCAACAGACGGGCCGCCCGGCAAAAGACAGGGCAGACGTGAATCGCCCCTGCCTGTTCCGTCGCAAGACAATCGCGACGAGCAAGACAATCGCTGCAAGGCAGAAACAACCCGTAGCAGCAACAAACCACCGCGTCCCTCCAACGAAGAACCAAGGCAGCTTTGCACCGCTCTGATTACCACCTCGCGATTGAACCGCCTTGCAATCGAACACTGGCTGAATTATCCCCTGATTTCGTTCAATTAACAAGCTTTCCACGGATCATTATTTGGCTGGCCCTTATTTTTCTTCCCTGATATTTGGGTGATTTCAACTCTGCAACCGGATCTTTCAGTCGGAAGGAAACTGATTTCCGATCTGGCTGGTCAGGATGAATCTCCACGACAATCGTATGAGTTTTTTCCGGATCAAGTTTTTGGGCAATCGGAAGTGTTGCGATACGATGGTACGTGCAATAGCTATCGAATCGCGGAACAACTTTTTTCCGCCTTTCACCATCTACCGTAAGAATTACCTGCCCCGCATCTGGCCCCAATAAATCGTAAAGAGAGACGTACGACCCTTTGAATTTGAAACAGATTTTGCTGCCCGGCTGGTCAGCAACCCAAATAGTTCCCATTCGCTTGCTGAATCGACGGGAGAGGACGTCATCCGGCCCAAGCGGCTTCCAGTTGCCGGAAAGCATTCGGGGGGCAAGCGGAATCATCTGGGCGTCCTCCCAGTTGTCTGCGACAAACGGCTGTTTCAGTTTATCGAAGCGGGCGACCTTCTTTCCTGATCTTCCTGATTTTTGAAAAGATAAAATCGCCTCTGAAATTACCTCTGCATATATCTCATGACCACGAGTAAGCGGATGAACGCCATCTTTTGAAAAACAGATGAGATTGGGATCTGCCGATTGGGGATCAGCTTTGAATATCAATTTTCCCGCCGATTCCAGCTCAACAATTCTCAACGCGACATTGATGGAAGGAATCCCGTAATAATCAGCCAGCATCTCCATGGCGGAGGCAGCTTGCGGACAAAAACCGTTCCGCAAGTCTTTTTCGTAACCGAGGCGAAACGTATAAACAAAACAGATTTCCGTTTCGGGATTCTCCAACCAAATCTGTCGCACGATCCCTTCCATAGACTTCCAGATATCATACGGTTTTCGCCTGCCGTCATTGACGGCAAACTCGACAAAAACGAGGCCCGGTTTGTGATCAAGCACATCTCGCCTTAATCGAAAGGCTCCCAAATCGCTGCCGGTTCCACCAATAGCCGCATTGATCTCGCGAATTTTACTTTGAGGAAATTGCCTTGAAAACCAACCGGTTATCAGGGGACGCCATCCGTTTGCAGCCGTAATGGAGCCTCCCAAGTAGACAATTCGAAGTTCCTTCCCATCCTTCAGCTTCTGAAAAACAAAAGGAAGCCCCTCACGCTCAACGCTCAAACGGGCTTCGACCGCCCGATACACTGGAGCAGCCCCAATCGCCTTTGTTTCGGGAAATACGAAAATCGGAACGCTGCAAAAAACGAGAGGGAGCAGGAATCGAAAATTCATGACTGAACCTTTCGGGAAGGCCCCAGATCTTCAAGCTGAACCAACGGTTCGCTGCTGTTTTCCGGAGAACAGGAACACTCGCCGCAGCTACCGCACCGCGATTTCCTGCCGCACAACAGGCGAACCAACTGAATGGCGGCCGCTGCTACGATCAGTAAGCTGAGAAGCGTTTGCCAATCGATCATATTGGCCCTCTTTCATTTTTATTGGACAGCAGAACGGAACTCAAACGAAACTCAGGTGGCAGGTAGGATCATCATGCCAATCTGATACGTTGCCCAGGCTCCAAGGTATGCCAGGGTTGTCATATAAGTGAATGCGAACAGGGGCCATTTCCAGGAATTTGTTTCCTGCCGCATCACCATTAACGTGGCACCACATTGGGCACACAGAGCGAAAAAGACCATCACCGACAATGCAACCGGGATATTATAAACGAGGCTGCCATCGGCTTTGCGCGCCGCGTGCATCCTTTCGATCAAGCCGGAATCTTCCTCGTCGACATCGCCGCCCAGGCTGTAAATTGTTCCCAGGGTTCCAATGATGACTTCGCGAGCCGGAAAGGACGCAATCGCTCCCATCCCGATTCGCCAGTCCCACCCCAACGGCTTGACAACCGGCTCAATGGCATGTCCCGCGGAGCCCAGAAAACTGGAGTTCAGAAGTTGCGCTGATAGTTCACGGTTTCGCCGTACCAATTTTTCCTGGGCAATCGGGTCTTCCGAAAGCTCGCCACTTTCGAGAAGCCCCTTCACCTGATTCAACTCGGTACGATCGCCGGGAAAATAACCGGCCGCCCAGACGATAATTGTTGTCAAAAAAATCAGCGTTCCCGCCTGCTTCAGGAAAGAACGCCCTCGATCCCAAACACGAAAAAAGACAACGCGAAACGAGGGCCATTTGAAGTTGGGCAGTTCCATCACGAACGGAGCGACTTCCCCCTTGAACCAGGTCTTTTTCAATATCCAGGCAACCGGAATTGCCACCAGAACGCCGAGTAAGTAAAAACAGAACAGCACAAACGCCTGCAATGAAACGAATCCTCCCCATATCG
>JALWSL010000697.1:1034-2997 GCA_027080405.1 Planctomycetaceae bacterium | reverse complement strand
GGCGACAGGAACAGCCTGTGTCTGTTTTTCACCTTCGGCAGCAGAAGCGGAACTTTTACCTTCAGTCGGCTTGGGGCTTTCCCATGACGAAAGAAAAACCTTTGTCAGCCGGAACGGACGGTTTGGTTTATCCCGATTCTTTACACGAGCGGTTGTCTTCGAAAAAGGTCTGTCAACAGAGAAGGCGAGTATCTCGACCCGTCTGCGGGATTTCGGAATGGGGTTTCGAAAGGCGGAAAGCGTTTGGCAAGTGATGATGGCCCGGTTTCTATTGGTGACTTTCAGGTAGGTCCACGGAAGAATCTGGCGCGCTTTCAACTGACGATTCCGATCGAAATAAAGCATGACCACGCCTAAAAACCTGCCCGGTTGAAGCAGACTGACAGACTCATCCGGCGTGAAGAACTCACCCCCGGCAAGAACACCGGTAAGACTTTTCTGTTCGATCTTTTCCACTTTTACAACAGAAGCAATTGACCGGGAGACCATTTGACAGATGAAACGGCCGATCGCTTCCGGATTTTTCAATCGCTGCACAGGATAATCAGTCCACTGGTTGGTCAAGGCAATCCAGGATTTTGCACGGATTCGCCACTGGCTTTCATGGTTGTCCAAATAGAACGCGATCAGAGACTGATTCAGATCATTTAGCCGATGCAGCGATGGCGAAACCTCGGGAACATTCAATGGCGACTCGTACGAACGGAAGGACGTTTCCAGTTTCAAATCAATCGCCTGACCCAATGAATTATTCAGCCGTCGAGTCACTTCCCGTTCCAGATCTTGACGCCATGCCAAATCGACGACATGGGGATTCACGTTCAAAATGAGATGAACTTTCGCAGGATCGAGCGCAAGCGGAACAGTCTTTGAAACCCCGGGCGATTCCGAATGACTGCCCGGCGAGACCTTTTTGGGGGCCGCCCCATCCGATCGCGATTGGGCCAGCAAGGGGCCTTCAAGAGAAAGCGCACTCAAAACCAGAATAACACCCAGAAACTGCAGCAGTCTATTGGCGATTCGAGACAAACTGATACTCCTGAAAACATTGGCACCGAGAGTGGCACCGGGAATGGCGCACCACGACCGACCCGCTCTCGGCAAACTGAGCACAACGACAGAAACAACCCCGCCGGGCATCCAGCATACAACAAGTATCGCAGAGAATCCATCTTCAAAGATGAATGCAAGTTGCAAGCAGGCGTGAAAAGTGAGACCATAACGGGGCTGAGCGACCGGGCCACCGGGCCGGGAAAGATGGGTCTGTTTCACGCTCCGCCTTTCATATCTATCAAACCTGCATCTTCTTTACAGGAATCATCAACGGGAATTATCCATGAAATTGGGATTGATCAACTCCGCCTGGGCACAGGCAGGACGGGAGACGGCTTGGGGAATCCGGAAGACAAAAGAACTCGGATTCGACTGTATCGACATCTTTACCGATCCGCTCTCGATCGACATTCGGGAACGGCAACTGATCAGGCGGGAATGCAACCGGCTGGATTTGCCTATCGTCTCGGTCTGCTGTGTCGCCGTTGGCCTGATCGATTTCAACCCCAGCGTGCGGAACTTTCATCTGGATCGCGTCAAAGCCTATCTCGATTTATGTTACGAATACGAAGCCGAAAACCTGCTGCTGGTGCTGGGTGAATATATCTGGAATCGTGAAGTGATCCCCCCGGATGAACAATGGCAACTCGCTGTCGATGCCTGCCAGGAACTGGCCGACTACGCCGCACAGCTTCACCTGAAAATTGCGCTGGAACTCGAACCTTTTCCGCTTTCGCTTCTCAACAGTATCGACGAGATGGTCAGATTCATCGATGAAGTAAACCACCCTGCCCTGCGATCCAATATCGATATATCGCACCTCCTGTTGGCCAATCAGAGGCCGGAACAATTGCAAAAACTGAAAGGCAAGGCGATCCACGTACACATTTCGGATTGTGACGGAAAGGTT
>JALWSL010000697.1:0-1024 GCA_027080405.1 Planctomycetaceae bacterium | reverse complement strand
GTGACCTGCCGCCCGGCATGGGAGTTGTTGATTTCCCGCCTTACCTTCAGGAATTGAAAAAGCTGAATATCGACGGAACCGTCTCGATTGAACTTGAATTTTCCCCCGATCCGGACGCGATCGAACAGTGGGTACGCCAAGCCTATCTTTCCACGAGCGAATTGCTGGCCCAAGCCGGGTTGAGGAATCCGTAGCGGCTTCCGTTCATAACTGGGTGCGATTCGGGGGCAATACTGGAGTTTTGTAGTTTTGTGGGGCCGATTTGCTACTTCTCTGGAAGCAAAAAAATTAACCCGCTCTCACCCTACACGATTTGGTTGCGCAAAAAAGGAGGTGTGGCGGAAAAGTGGAACTGTCGAGTGGAACCGGACAGGAAAATTAAATAAACCACAGAGACACGGAGAGCACAGAAAAAAGAATATCGTGTGACTGGCATCTGGAATATAATCTCACGCAAAGACGCGAAGGAAAGAAAAGTACGGTGCTTTGTAACAAATCGAGTGGGGAACATTCAAAGGTGCGTCTCGGCGCACCCCACGGCGGGTGGCCCAGTCACTTTAGTGGCTGGGTGCCGAGAGGCACAAGATGGACGCGCCATGTGCATCCATTTTATTATTTTACTTTCAATAAAGAGGGAACCCGCATGGTACATACATCTTGTTGCTACGCAACCCGACCGCTCGATGATTTATCACGCAAAGAAGCCCGGGCTGTGGAGCAGGTGCTGATTGAAAGACATGGGCTTGTAAACCTTGACAATAAAATAAATAGTATCGCCAAGAAGAATCCGATTTATGATGATGCGATAAAAGTTGGGAAAGAGGTTCTTAATAAATTTGGTCTTTGAACTCTATTGGAGCATATATGGCAAAAAAAATAAAACAAAAGTATCATCCGGGTGATCTGTTTCAATTTCCAGTGGACGACGTAACCGTTCACACCCTGGGGAGGAGTGACGGGGGTGGTTGATTGGCGAAGGTTTTGGTCAGGGAATCGCTCAGATATTCGAAGACATGGCGATTTT
>JALWSL010000696.1 GCA_027080405.1 Planctomycetaceae bacterium | reverse complement strand
ATGACTCTCAAAAAACGGAGGCCGAAAAAACAGCGGACCAGGCAAAGACGAAGGATCCGTTTGTCGGAGGAACGCAGGTCACACTCAAATTTTCAGACGAGGTGGCGATCGATGCGGCACTCGATTATGTCATCAATGCTTATGCGAAGGTGACGAAGAAAAAAACGGATGAGATCAAAAATGCAGATGCCCTGGTCGCTTTGGAAGGAGTGGGGGGATCCGGTGTCAAGGCAGATGAATCCTCGGTAAAACGATACACCGAAATGGTCATGAAAATCCGTTCGGAAGTCGGACAGGACGTTGTCAAGGCGACCCTGGAGGAAATGCAAAAGGAAATGGCCAGTCTGCCCGTTCTCAGCGAGGTCAATACTTTTGATGCTTCCGTCGCGGGAGAAGCAAAGGTGAATGCGGTCATGGCAATGCTGATCGCTTTGGTGGCGATTGTCGCCTACATCTGGATTCGTTTTCAGCAGATCGCTTTCGGTCTGGCAGCAGTTGTCGCGCTGGTTCACGATGTTCTGGTCGTTCTCGGATTGGTCGCGATCGCTTCCGTTTTAAGCAACACGCCTGTCGGCCCATTGTTCATGTTGACCGATTTCAAGATCAACCTTTCCATGATTGCCGCTTTCCTGACGATCATCGGTTACTCTCTTAACGATACGATCGTCGTCTTCGACCGTATTCGCGAAGTGCGGGGGAAAAACCCCAATATCACGCCGGAGATGGTCAACACTTCACTGAACCAGACCCTCTCACGAACCCTGTTGACTTCGATCACGACGATGCTGGTTGTCATCGTCCTGTACATCATCGGAGGGGAAGGATTGCACGGTTTTGCATTCTGTCTTGTCGCCGGGGTGGCCGTTGGTACCTACAGCTCCATTTATGTCGCCAGCCCGGTGCTGTTGAAATTGGCCAAGCGAACTACCTGATCGATAGGAGCATCAAAATGCAATCTGCTGAAGATTGGAGAAACCTGTTTGAAAGCTGGCCCGAGTCAATCCCCCGAAAAGGGTTGGTCGTGACCATGCAGGGGGAAACGATTCCCTTTGTCGGCTATATGGTTTCGGGGGGAATTCTGCTTCTTGAAAGAGACAAGCCGGACAGCCACGGTGCGCGTAAGGTCATGCTCGTCTACGATGCGATTGCCTCGGTGAAAATTACCTCGCCGATGGAACTGGCCAGATTCCAGGTCATGGGCTTTCAGGCTCCGATGTAGGTGCTTCCGGTTCCGCTTTCAGGCATCGTTCCAGAATAGCGAGCAACTCCTCCAATTCCAGTCCTTTCATCAACGGAAGGGTGACATGATAACCGCTGGCCGGCTTCATATACTCCGGTACCCGTTCGGGGCCGCGGTAGCTCTTGTTCAGGTCGATGCCGATTCGCCTGATAATGCCCACTTCAAAGATTCCGATCCGCTCGATCTGGCTCCACAGGTAATCTGTTTCGCGAAATCGTGAGACGACTTTCAGACCTTTTTCGTTGATCTCGAGATAGCAGGCACCGGGCAAGATCGTCATCAACGAGGCAAAGACAGCCAGACCGAGCAGGCCGACAAGAAACCAGGCCTCGGTGATTCCCTGCAAGACCATTTCAACCGCGGCAGCGAAAAGGATGATGGAAACCAGCAGCACCAGACCCGGATAGCTGTGTTCTGGCGTGAGTCGAATCGGTTCGATTTTTGAAGGAGTCTGTTTATTCATTCTGATCGGTTCCTTTACAACACAGTCGTATAGACTACAACATAGACGAATCGAATGCACGGTATCCAATGAGAGTGCCGGTCAATTGGAGGTTGCTGAAAATGCCAATCGAATTTCGGCGGTGCACGTGCCGTCTGCAGGATTGTGCTGTCAGTTAAACAGGGAAAGTTTGTGGATTCACCATTACTCTATTTGACGGGACTGTTTGCTCTGGGCATTTCTGCACAGTGGCTGGCGTGGAAACTGCATCTGCCAGCTATTCTGCTGCTGCTTGTGTTTGGTTTCGCGGCTAACTGGTGGTGCGATCCGACTGAAATCATCAGTGACGACCTTCTTTTCCCGGTTGTCTCGCTTTGTGTAGCGGTCATTCTGTTCGATGGCGGTTTGAGTCTGCGTTTTGGCGAATTGAAATCGACATCGCATACCGTCATTCGATTGGTGACATTCGGTTGCCTGCTCTCCTGGATTTTGGGGACGCTCGCGGCTCGATTGATCTTCACCGACTGGTCTTTGGCAGCGTTGGCAGGAGCGATTTTTACGGTCACCGGACCAACCGTCATCGGCCCGCTGCTTCGTCAAATTCGACCGAATTCGACTGTCAGTTCGGTCGCCAAGTGGGAAGGAATTGTTGTCGATCCGATTGGCGCTCTGCTGGCGGTACTGGTTGCCACCGCAGTGGCCGCGGGAAGCGTTTCACAGGCGGCAATCGATGTCGTTGTGAAAATCGGCAGTACGCTCGCGATCAGCACAGTGTTCGGTTACCTGGTGGCCTATGCGCTGATTCACCTGTTTCGCAGACATCTGGTTCCCGATTATTTGCAGAATCCCGTTCTGTTGGCCAGCGTCCTGATGGCCTACACCGCCTCTGATATTTTGCAGCCGGAATCCGGTTTGGCAACGGTGACCATTCTCGGAGTCATCATGGCGAATCAGAAAGCCGTTTCGATTTCGCATCTCATTGAATTCAAGGAAAACCTAGGAGTTCTGCTGATTTCCGTTCTGTTTATTCTGCTCGCTTCCCGATACCGATTCGTTGAATTGCTCCATCTCGGCTGGCCCGCCTTTATTTATCTGCTGATTCTCATTTTCATCGTCCGGCCGGTTGCAGTCATGCTTTCAACACAGGGAACCAACCTGAGCAAAAACGAGCGGATCTTTCTTTCGTTTTTGGCGCCACGGGGGATTGTCGCTGCGGCGGTCGCCTCGGTCTTTGCGCTGGAATTCAGTCATCTGGCAGCTGTGGAACATGCTTCTCCCCAACTGATGGCCGATATTGCAAAACTTGTCCCTCTCACT
>JALWSL010000695.1 GCA_027080405.1 Planctomycetaceae bacterium | reverse complement strand
CCACGCGGTTCATTATGTGATGCCCAGTTACGTTGACGGAAAACTGCGCGTGCTCACGCCGGGAAAAGAACATCCCCATTTCACCAAGACCGGTTTGAAGGAACGGATAACGCTTCCGATCGCTGCCAACTTCTATTGGAAGGCGAGCGACCCGAAAAGACGGGCCAAGGTTCGCCACAACCAATGGCGTTATGTCGATTACGATGGTGATGGCAATGTCGATCTCGTGGTCGGGATCGAAGATTGGCGGGGGTATGGCTGGGATGACGCCTGGAATGAACAGGGCGTTTGGAAAAACGAAAAACTGCACGGTTACGTGTTTCTGTTTCACAATTCAGGAACAACGGAAAAGCCGAAGTACGAAAAGCCGGTCAAAATTGAAGCTGGGGGAAAGCCGATCGATGTTTTTGGTTGTCCGTCGCCGAACTTTTGCGATTTCGATTCTGATGGCGATCTTGATCTGCTCTGTGGTGAATTTCTGGATGGGTTCACCTACTTCGAAAATATTGGCACTCGAAACAAACCCCGCTATAAAAGTGGTATTCGCCTGAAAAGTGAAGATGGCTCCAAATTGAGAATGAATCTGGAAATGATTGTTCCGGTCGCGATTGATTGGGATCTGGATGGCGATTTCGATTTGATTGTCGGCGATGAAGATGGGCGAGTTGCGCTCATCGAAAATACAGGAAAACTGAATGAGGATCACACTCCGCGGTTTCTCGATCCCGTCTACTTCCGGCAGGAAGCGGACGACTTGAAATGTGGTTCGCTCGCGACGCCTGTCGGTGTCGATTGGGACGGTGACGGAGATGATGATATCGTTTCCGGAAACACGACCGGCTTCATCGAGTTTTTCGAAAATTTGAGTGGCCCCGGTGTTGAAGTTCCCCGCTGGGCCGCCCCGGTAAGATTGAAAGCCGGGGATAAGGTCTTTCGCACGATGGCCGGACCGAACGGAAGTATTCAAGGCCCGGCTGAGGCAAAATGGGGATATACAACTCTCAACGTCGGCGATTGGGATGGCGATGGTGACCTGGATATCGTCTACAACGATATCTGGGGAAAAGTCCGGTGGCTGGAAAACATTGGCACCAGAACCTGCCCGAAATTGGCCGCCTCCAAACAGATCGATATCGAATGCAACGGAGTTTGCCCGAAACCGGAATGGACCTGGTGGACACCGAAAAAGAACGAACTCGTTACACAATGGCGCACCACGCCGCTGGTAGTTGACTGGAACAGAGACGGTCTGACCGATCTGGTGATGCTGGATGTCGAAGGCTATCTCTCGTTTTATGAGCGCTCAAAAAAAGAGGGGAAGCTGATTTTACTTGCCCCGAAACGCTGTTTCTACGGCGAAAACTTTTCGGTGACCGACGGTAATCATCGCATAAAAAATTCATCGCCCGGCTTGTTGCAGTTGAACTGGAAGCGGGCAGGCGGAAGTGGACGCCGGAAATTTTGCGTTGTCGATTGGAACGGCGACGGCAAACTCGATATTCTCGCCAATTCGATCAACGCGAATCTGCTGTTGCAAACCAAATCAACGGAAAAGACCTGGACATTTCGGGATGAAGGGCCACTGCTGCAGAAAAATATTCAGGGGCACACCACCAGTCCGACGGTTGTTGATTTCAACGGCGATGGCATCCCGGACTTCCTCGGCGGTGCAGAAGATGGACGTTTCTATTATGAAAAAAATCCACGTTCAAAATAGATCAATAATCGTTGGCTGGTAAGGGCTGCGGGGTGCGTTGAAATGCACCTTCATCGAAGTTGGAACATGAAAGCAACAAGGAAACCTGCGTGGGAAATCATTTCTATCTGATTGACTGGATTGTGCTGTTCGCCTATTTCGCGGGCATCATGCTGCTCGGTTTTTCTTTCTGGAAACGAAGCGGTTCTTCCAGTGAACTTACTTCCGGAGGAGGGACACTGCCCGGTTGGCTGTGCGGGCTTTCCATTTTTGCGACCTATCTCAGCAGTATCAGTTATTTGGCATTGCCGGGAAAATCGTTTGCAGCCGATTGGAATTCTTTTGTCTTTTCGCTTTCCCTGCCGATCGCTGCCTTTATCGCGGTGAAATGGTTTCTGCCCTATTATCGTTCGACGGGGGAAGTCTCAGCCTATGCGATGCTGGAGCATCGTTTCGGTGCGTGGGCAAGAATTTATGCGAGCAGCTTTTATCTCGTCTTTCAAATTGCCCGCATGGGGGTGGTGATGTATTTGATGGCGTTGCCGATGGCCGTCATCTTTGGCTGGGACATGCGGACGCTCATTGTTGCAACCGGAATTTCTGTCACCATTTACTCTTTTGTTGGTGGAATCGTTGCGGTCATCTGGGCCGATGCGATCCAGGCCATTGTTCTGATGCTGGGAGCCGTCATCGCGCTGGTCATTCTGTTGATGGGCATGCCGGAAGGGCCACAACAGGTTTTCGAAATGGCGGCCAAGGAGCATAAATTTTCGCTGGGAAGTACCGACCTGTTCAACATCGCAGAGCCAACGATATGGGTTGTTCTGATTTACGGACTGGTTGAAAACCTCAAAAATTTCGGTGTCGATCAAAGTTACATCCAGCGTTACATCGCTTCGCGAAGTGAGAAAGAAGCGGCTCGTGGTGTCTGGCTCGGAGCGTTATTGTACATCCCGATTAGTGCGATGTTTTTTTTTATCGGGACATCGCTTTACGCGTTCTATCACACCAACAACACGGATATTGCTGAGGTGAAGCAGATCGTCGCGGAGCAGCGGCTGTTGCAAAAAGGGATCCAGCCGAGTTACACAACCTCACCGGACGGGAAACCGATTCCGGATCCCAAGTACAGCCGGCAGGTTGATGAAATCGCTTCATCGCTGACGAACAAGGATATTGGCGACCGCGTTTTTCCCCATTTTATTGCCAAGTATCTTCCGCCCGGTGTGACCGGGCTTCTGATTGCAGCCATTTTTGCAGCTGCCATGAGTACGGTTTCCACTTCTCTGAATTCCTCAGCGACATT
>JALWSL010000694.1 GCA_027080405.1 Planctomycetaceae bacterium | reverse complement strand
TGCTCCATTCAGCAGGATCATCTATTTCCCGTTTTCGAAAAGGGAGTTCCTGCGGTGTTTATCGGCGGTGCCATGATTTTTGTCGCCTTTGAGGGATTTCAGCTTATCACCAATGCTGTGATGGAAACGGAAAACCCCGAGCGAAATATCCCCCGCGGCATTTACGGATCGATTGTCATTACCTCTTTGATTTACTTCGGAGTCGCGGTTGTCGCCGTGGGAAATTTGACTCCCGACGAGTTGAACGCTGCCAAGGAGTACGCACTTGCCCTGGCAGCGCGGCCCGCTTTAGGAAATGCAGGTGACATTCTGATTGATCTGGCGGCACTGCTGGCAACCTCCTCAGCCGTTAATGCAACAGCCTTTGGAGCCTCGAGAATGATGGCGGATATGGCAACGGAAAAACGGATGCCCCGCGCCTTTTCATTCCGCAGTCGGACTGATGTTCCCTGGATTGCCATTGTCACGCTGACCGTTCTGGCTGGCTCATTCACGGTATTGGGAAATCTGGAAACGATCGCCACTTTTTCCAGCATGACTTTTCTGCTTGTCTCGATTGCCGTTTCCGTGGCCAACTACAAATTACGTTCTGTCACCAACAGCAATGTTGGGCTGATCCTGCTCGGCATGATTTTAATGCTCACCACAGTTGCCCTGTTGACGCTGCATCTGTGGAAAACGGACAGGGAAACATTCCTCTGGCTGGGAGGTTTCTATCTGACTATCATTATCCTCGAACTCTTTTTCTTCCATCGCGAGATGCCCCAAAGAGAAGCCCCATAACTGATACACGATCGAAAAGCTGCCGAGCCGGACAGGCAAAAGCGTCGGGCAGGCCCGCCCTGCTCATTCAGGAACCATCCGAGGAAGAAGTGATTGGTGAATGAATCTGTCACAATGAATGAAAACGCAACTCACCAATTGGAAAATCATTCGACCTTCAGGATGGAAGCCCTCTCTCTGGAGGAGTTGGATACCGGATTGATCGAAAAGTGGAAACAGCTTGATCTGGACACCGAGGTTGCCAATCCGTTTCTGTCATGCGGTTTCGTATGTTCATTTTTGAAAAACAGGCGTCTCCACCAGGAACCGGTTTTCCTTGTTTGCCGATGCAACCAAAGCGACAGACTCATTGGACTGGGGGTCTTCCAACACGTCAAGGGAACAACGAGCCTTCCACTACCGCATCTGTTGCCCTTTCGATGTGAACACGCATTGCGAAACGGTTTCCTGATCGCTCGTGGAGCAACTTCCGCTTTTTGCAGTTCGCTGCTTGATTACATGAATCACCAAAGGGACTGGTTCGGAATCGAATTTCCCGGGTTGCGTCTGGAACAACAATGGGTTCGTCGATTGCAGGAACTCTCATCGACAGGCGTTCCCGGCTGCTCGTTCAACCTGCGCCCCATTTCTCATTCTCCGGTTGTGGAGATGCACACGCTGAGGGAAAAAGACCTGGAAGCGAACTGGTCTCCGTCCCGGCGAAAATCAATAAGACGCAACCAAAAACGTCTGGAAAAATATGGGAACGTCGATTTTCAGCTAATCTCCTCCGAAAATGAGATGCCAGCCGCCCTGGAGCGTTTCCTTCTTGTTGAAAATTCCGGCTGGAAAAAAGAAGGAGGGACTTCGCTTTCTTCGCATCAGGAAGACAGAGCCTTTATTGAAGAAATGGTGGCGGAATTGAGCACTCAACAGCGTGTTGTTATTTCCGAGTTGCGGGTGGGAAACAACATAGCTGCGTCCGCAATCAATCTCATCTCCGGAAGAGAAATGTTCGCCTTCAAAATCGGTTATAACGAAGACTACGCAGAGGCCGGACCGGGAATTCTGCACGAAGTCCATCTTGCCCGGTATGTCGCTCAAAATATGCCGCAGTTGACACGAATTGACGGATGTGCCAAAGCTGATTCCTACCTGAGTCAAATCTGGCCAGACCGAATCGCCATCGGTGAGGGCCTGTTACTGGTCTCGAAATGGGCTCAGGGGACAGCGCAACTGGTCTCTACCTTTCGCCAGATGAAACATTGGGCCATTTCCCTGCTTGAAAAAAAGCCTCAACAGGAAAAATCGTCATAATCTACAGACTCCCGGACGTGCCCGTACCGATTTGTCGATCTATCTGGTAATCGAACACAAAAAACAGAAGACCGGGTAAACAGGACAGGCTGGGACAGAGCGAGACCGTCTAACGGACAGGTGGAAACAATGGACAGGTGAAACTCCGGAAAGTACAGATTGAAGTACGTTCCAGGCCGAACCGGGCCAACCCAAATGGATCATTCACCGGGAATCGTGTCTCTTCCTTTCTGCTATCTGCCTTCCTGGCATCAGCGGAGAATCGGTGATACGCCGCTGATCGCCTCACGAGGAAAGCTGCATCGTTATGCCACCACGTTTCAAACCGAATTCGAACCGTACAGCGAAAACACCCGCGCCGCAACAACTGACCGGACGGCTGGACGAGTTTGTCCATTTCCTGCGGGCCGAATGCAGCATGGCAGATAACAGCGTGCTGGCCTATTCAAGAGATATCCGACAGTTTTTTGACTGGCTGCAGGCGAAAAGAATTGCAGATATTCGCCACATCGATCTGAAAACAATGAGTTCCTATCTGAAATCACTGCATGAACGGGGACTGGCCGCCTCTTCCATCGGCAGGAAGCTGGTCGCAATCAAAACACTGTTCCGTTTTTTTGTCCTGGAAGGTCTCATTACTGAAAGTGCGGCCGAGTTGCTGAATTCACCCAAGCTTTGGGATTATCTTCCCAAAGTGCTCAGTCCGGAAAAGGTCGACGCACTTTTGAATGCCCCTTCCCGGGAAGATACCTTTCCCCTGCGAGACCGGGCGTTGCTCTGCCTGATGTATGCCACCGGTTGCAGAGCTTCGGAAATATCAAACCTGAGACTGAATCAGGTTTCCTTGCAGGAACGGTACTGTCGCTGCATCGGCAAAGGAAACAAAGAGCGAGTCGTCGCCTTGAATCCGGTCGCAATAGCAGC
>JALWSL010000693.1 GCA_027080405.1 Planctomycetaceae bacterium | reverse complement strand
GGCGGGGTTTGCACCGATGGTAATCAGGAAAATGCACAGGTTGTTGTTGCAGCCGATGCCGATACCGGAAAAATTCTTTGGAAAACGCCAATCACAAAAGGAAACCCGGAACATAGTTATCCGGGCTCACGTTGTACGCCCACTTACGATCAGGGGCGGTTATACGTGACGGCTTCTTCAGGAAAAATCGCCTGTCTCGATGCGAATAGTGGATCACTTATCTGGGAGAAGGATTTTGCTACCGAGTGGAAAGGCAAAATGATGTCTATCTGGGGCTATTCCGAATCGCCGCTGGTTGATGGCGATCGTGTTTTGTGTACCCCCGGCGGCCCTGATGCCATGATCGTCTGTCTCGACAAGAAAAACGGTAAGGAAATCTGGCGGTCTGCCGTTCCGCAAATTGGAAAAGAAGGCAAGGATGGGGCTGGATATTCCTCTATCGTTATTTCGCATGGTGCAGGCGTTAAACAGTATGTGCAACTTATCGGACGGGGGGTGATCGGCGTTCGTGCTTCTGATGGGAAGTATCTTTGGGGATATAATCAGGTGGCCAACGAAGTCGCCAACATTCCGACACCTGTTGTGAATGGCGATTATGTCTTTGCAACATCCAGCTACGGCGGGGGTGGTTCTGTTCTTCTGAAGCTCAAACGTTCTGGTGATGGCGTGGATGCACAGGAGGTTTACTGGTTGGAAAAAAGAACCTTCAATAACCATCATGGTGGCGTTGTTCTGGTGGATGGTTACATCTACGGGGGACACAACCAGAACAAAGGCTTCCCGACCTGCCTGGATTTCAAAACGGGGAAAATTGTTTGGGGCGGTTCAAAATTGCGTGGGGAAGGCAAAGGTTCCGCAGCCGTCCTGTATGCTGATGGAAAACTGATTTTCCGTTATGAAGACGGTCTGGTTGTCATACTCGAGGCGACTCCCAGGGAATATCGGGTTCTCGGCAAATTCGAACCTGAGTATCAAAAAGGGAAAAGTTGGTCGCATCCGGTTATCTCCAACGGAAAGCTGTATCTTCGAGAGCAGGATAAATTGATGTGTTACGACTTGCGGCCATAGTTGCTGGCAGCCAGAATCGCAAGAACCGGAATGAGTGGCGCTCTCATCCGGGCATTGGACCAATAGACAGAGTGAACCGTTGCAAAGGTGATGACCATTGCCAAGGCGGGTAACCACTTTTTTCGCCTGTTTGCAGGTGGTCGCAAAACGAAAATGATTCCGGCAAACGCGAAAAGATAGACGGCGAAATAGAAAAAAGCTGTTCCCCAATAGATGACGGGATTCATCAAACGGGTCTGCGGCCCTATGGGAACCGGTGACCAGAACCGGATTTCTCGAAGCAGGGAGGCTCGCAGAAACATCAGCGGTTCTGTCTGGATGTTTCTGATCGCTCGGTTGTATTGGGCACGGTCGCGTTCAAATTCTGAAGTCAGCCCCTGTTCATCAAGTTGAGAAT
Organism: Planctomycetaceae bacterium; assembly: GCA_027080405.1. Classification (GTDB taxonomy): domain Bacteria; phylum Planctomycetota; class Planctomycetia; order Planctomycetales; family Planctomycetaceae; genus Rubinisphaera. The sequence continues at coordinate 1,544 of JALWSL010000693.1, read as the reverse complement.
TCAATTTCTTGATCCAGTTTGACTGGCTGCGAGAATCATCATTGTCATAATCTCCCCAGGTCGTGCCGATCCGTTGGCGGACGACGGCATCATAAAAAACCGGATTATTTCCCAACAGAAGCGTGTACCCGCCATGTGTTGTGGTTAATTTGAAATGCCCGAATACCTGTAAATTGCGAACTCCCCAGGGAAGCATGGTTATCATCGCGGCAGTCCCGACAAGGACAACACAGAGAGTTGATTTGATCGCCCGCCCCAGACGATTCATTTCTCTGAGATCATTCAGCAGGTAAAGCAGCCAGAGCACGGGCAGCATCGGAAGCAGTGAAGGGCGGCAAAGTGCAGTGATTCCGAAAGCAAAGCCGGTCAGCAAATAGCCATTCCAGGAAGGCCGCTGGTCGGCCCGACTCCAAAGCCAAAGCATTGTGGTTGACAGGGCGGTAAAAACAACTTCTGTCATTGGCAGTGTCGTGTACCTGAGAAGAATCGGATCGATGGCGACAAGCAGGCCCGCGATCAGTGCTCCTCGTTTCAGCCCGAGACGCTCTCCCAATTTTACCGTTACCCCAATTGTCACCCCCCCCGCAACAAGGTGCAAAATTGCGATGCCAGGCGTGCCGAAGACGCCCGTCAATGCCGCCACGAGTAACGGATAGAGAGGAGGCCTGAACGCGGTCGGTTGATCTGTTCCCGGAGTGCAAAAGCCGACTCCCTGAAGAAGATTGTTGGCTATCCCGAGGTAGGCGTCACGATCATCTGAAAATTCATCAAAACGGATAACGATCAGTACCAGACGCAGCAGCACTCCTGCCAGGATCAGATAACGCAGTCGGTTGGGGGGATCTCGCCAATCACTCATGCTGTTGTCGAATCGTTATCACGTTCGGTGGTGAAGCCGACAGTGGATTTCTGATTGTAAAAACGGGCAGGCTCAGTTTCCCGAGTCCAGTTTCCCGGAGGGAATCTATCCGTGTAAAAATCTTTCCATCAGACGATGACCCTCGCTGAATGTTTTGCCACCGGCCGCGCTGATTTCGTCATACGTGGTTGCGCTGTCGGCCGTCATTCCATTTCCCGCGATGGCAATCGGCACAAAACCGTGCGAGTGTGTTTTGGTTCGCAAAAAAGTGGGATGATCGGGAGAAATCAGCAAACGATATTCCCCCTGCGATTGCAGATATTGATGCAGCGGCCCGACAATATGCCGATCCATATTCTCCAACGCCGTTATTTTTGCAGCGGTGTCTCCTTCATGGGAGGCTTCGTCGGGGGCCTCTACATGTACGACGACAAAATCTGCCCCAGCCGTCAGGGTGTCGATCGCATATTGTCCCTTGGCAGCGTAATCCGTATCAAGGTAACCGGTTGCTCCGGGGACCTCGACAACCTTCCAGCCAAGCAGTCTGCCGAGCCCTCGAAGCAGGTCAACTGCGGTGATAACGGCTCCTCTGACACGATATCTATCGGAAAATGATTCCAGAGCGGGGCGGCTTCCCTGTCCCCATAACCAGATGCCGCTCGCCCGCAGGGCGCCGGACTGTTCG
>JALWSL010000692.1 GCA_027080405.1 Planctomycetaceae bacterium | reverse complement strand
ATTGTTGCCTGGATGACAGTTGTGTTGGTGACGGCAGTGACGGAAAGTTGTTCGGTTTTATTCAACCGACAAACCGTTGTTTCAGTGATTTTGTCAGTCCAATGTCCAACCCGCTATTTTTCGAAGATCCCCGTAATCTGACGGAAATTCATTTCATCTACTTGAATCAACGCATTCCACGCGGGGCATTCGCTGGCACATTGAATGTGTTTGCCGCCCAGATTCGGGCATCTCTGACAGACCGCCTTTCGATTGTCGCTTCCAATGATGGATTTGTGACTTCATCGAATCCACTGGTTCTGGATGGGTGGGCCGATGTTTCTGCGGGATTGAAATACAATATCGTACAGGATTCCCGGGAAGGAAAGCTGCTCTCTGCAGGATTTGCTTACATCATGCCTGTCGGATCGACCCGAACATTGCAGGCGCAGGGAGATGGGGACTTCCATCTTTATATTTCTGGAGGGAAGCGAATTGGCTGTAAATCCCATTATCTGACCAGCACCGGATTCCGCCTCCCCGCTAATGCGGCTTTGGGAAGCAAGATGTTCTACTGGTCCAATCATCTTGATTATCAGGTCAGCAAGAAGTTTTATCTGCTGGGTGAAGTCAACTGGTACAACTGGTTTCAGGGAGGCAACGTTGCCGCGTTACCTACTCTTGAAGGCGGTGATTTAATCAATCGGGGGGCGAACGATGTCGCCGGAAACAACATTGTGACGGCTGCCTTCGGGCTGAAGATGCGGGTATCCGGTCTTTCCGAAATGGGGCTGGCTTACGAAATCCCCGTTTCCAGTCGAAACGATCTGCTGGATAACCGTCTCACACTCGACTACAACCTGCGATTCTGATGGAGATCGGTTTCAAAAAACGCAAAGACTGAGAAATCTCCAGCCCTGCCATTCATTCTGGAAATGGGTTGGGGGAGACTCTTCCCATCGATCGCTTCGTTTTCGCTCTCCTGCATCATTTGTCTCTCCTTCTTTCTGTTTGATTTTTCGATACCAAACGGGGTGGTTTTCACTGCCCCGTTTTTTCTTGCGCTGTTTGCAACGGGCAAGATGCTGTTTATTTCGATGAAAATATCCTGTATTCCGGTTTCCTTTTCTGTTATATTGCGCGGGCAACTGTTAATGCAGAACCTTCATGTAGAATCGGCTGCGATAAGTATCGCCGGTTTTGATTCGGTTGCGAGAAGACAGGACAACTGGTATTCCCACCTTGCAGGCTGTGATGGTCGATTTCGAGCAGGGACTTTCAAGGTTTGGCCCTTGCTGACGGCTGAATAACCGGAACAGCTTGCCTAACGCCCGCCACACTTTTGACAGGAGTTTTACCATGGATAAAACATCATCTGAAGACAGAACCCCAAGTGCCGAAAATGCTTTTGAAAACGATAAAAAGAAATTACCCTGGGGACGTGCCGTTCTGGTTCTGCTGGTGATTCTGTTTCTCGCTCTCCAGCTCTATCCGGTGGATCACAGCAATCCGGAAGTGGTGGCAGATATTATCGCTCCGGATAACATCAAGGCAATTCTGCGGCGTGCCTGTTACGATTGTCATTCCAATGAAACAAAATGGCTTTGGTACAGTTATGTTGCTCCTGCTTCCATTCTTGTTGCGCGAGATGTTCAACAGGGGCGCGAGCGGTTAAACTTTTCCGAATGGGGGGAGGACTACGATGAGGAAGATACTCCCGAAATGTTTCTGGATGAATGTTGGGAGTCGATCGAATCGGGCGAGATGCCCTTGTGGTTCTATTTGCCTCTCCATCCGGAAGCGGTCTTGACGGATGAAGATCTCGATGCCCTCAGAACCTGGTGCGGCGCAGATCAGCTTGAGGAGGATGACGCAGCAGACGGTGATGACGGAGCAGCAGAGCACGACCATAATCAGGATGATCAGGCAGCGCAGAAAGAAAACGGAAGCGAAAAAAACAGTAGCGAGGATAAAAAATAAACTGAAATGCACGTTCTTGGCCTGGGGACAGATATTACCGAAACCGAACGCATCGCCAGTATGATCCAACGACATGGCGATGCGTTTTTGAATCGCATTTACACACAGGCTGAGATAGACTACTGCCAGCCCAAAAAAAATTCCGCTCAACATTACGCCGGCCGCTGGGCGGCAAAAGAAGCGGTCATGAAATGTTTCGGAACCGGGTTCGTTAAAGGAATTCATTGGACAGAAATTGAAGTGGTCTCGCAGTCGAGTGGCAAGCCGGTGGTTGAACTGTCCGGTTCGACAGCGCAATTTGCCGAGCGTCTGGGGATTGAGCAGGTTCTGCTTTCGATTTCTCATTGCAAACTTTATGCGACCGCAACTGCAATCGCAATCGGGAATGGTCTATCCGCGAATCTATGACTTCAGTAGTTCAGACAGAGAAACAAACCCCGTCACGGCAGGTGCGGATGGAAAACGTCAGCTTTCAGACAGCTGACAGGCAATTCCAGTTGAAAATTGATTCATTCCAACTGGTTCGAGGTGAAAAAGTGGTGATTACGGGGCCAAGCGGTTCCGGAAAAACAACCTTGCTTTCTCTCATTTCCGGCTACAAAACGGCTACTTCGGGCGTGGTTGAGGTTTTCGGTCATGATCAATGCAGAAGTAGCGATCAGGAACGCGAATCCCGTCGTCTGCAGAAAATGGGGATCATTTTTCAGGATTTCAGACTGGTCGATTATTTGACCGTGCAGGAAAACATCGCCCTGGTCAGTTTTCTTTCCCGATCGATTTCCCGTTTGGATTTGCGAAACCGCGTCGCATCCATCGCCGGGCAACTACAATTGGAATCTCTGCTTCAGCGATATCCCGATCAACTTTCGCAGGGGGAACGCCAGAGAGTGGCGATCGGGCGGGCAATCTATCAGCAGCCGGAACTGATTCTTGCAGATGAACCGACCGGTAATCTCGATCCTGCAACGGCAGCCATGTCGCTTGATCTGCTTTTCCAGGTTGTCGAACAGAACCGGGCAACATTAGTGATGGTGACACACGATTACAGTCTGCTATTC
>JALWSL010000691.1 GCA_027080405.1 Planctomycetaceae bacterium | reverse complement strand
TAGTGCCGGATGGTTCCGGGATAGGTGTTGCTTTTCCATTCAAAGGGGCCTTTCACCTCGCCTTTGGGAACGCCCTGCTGAGGTAATGAGTCGGGGTGAATTTCATACTTTTCTTCAACCTTTTTCTGGGCAAATGCGACCTGCTCGACCGCGAGCACGCAGACAATTCCCGCCAACACACAACTGCAAGCAACCGAATTAACCAGTTGTAATTTCCCAAAACGCAAACTCATAGTTCAATACTCCACCAAGGGGATTCCACCAAAGGGGCGAAACGGATCCGTCTTCATTTGTGTCTATTTGCGCCAGCCCACATCACTCCTGCTCACGTTACCATCGATGTTGCCAGTCGCTATCACCAACCGCGACTGTACCCTGAACTGCCCCGGTTTTGCAAATAGCATTCCTTTTTCCGTAATTGTACTGGCGGCACCTCGATGTTACAGGGGAGCTGTTGCAAGGGAGCACATGATTTTGAACGCGTTTCAGTTTTCGGGCAAGTCTTACAGGCAGGTGGATAACTGCTGAATAAAAGGTACGTAGCGACGAAGTGGCTTGGTTTTCATTCAGATTGGCGTAAATTCTGTTGCCATACCTGTGAAATCGGTCATAATTTGTGCAGAGTGTGAATCTCTGTAAGATGGATCGCTACCGTATGGTTGGCGGTTAGTCCCTCCCTTGATCCCCCTGAGTACGGCTTGTCTGTTCTGACTACCGTAGCCAAAATGAGATTTTCAAAAGTTTTCGCACCGTTTGTAAACTTTAACCGTTAGTAGTACAAAGAATATCGTGTCCGGTTTGACATGTTATTCAAGGTTTCCCGATATGCTTTTCAACTGTTTTTGCTGTTTCAAAAGATTGATTGCAGTCGGCCTTGTGTCGGCGGTGTTGTTGTGCGCCCCGGCGTTGGCAATGGCCAAGCCGATTGATTATGCGAATCAGGTTCGCCCGATTTTGGCTCGTAAATGTTATGCGTGTCATGGTTCCGGAGAGCAGGAAGCGGGCTTGGCGCTTCATCGTCGTGAAGCAGCCTTGAAGGAGACGGATTCCGGGACGAAAGCGATTGTACCGGGCGATGTCGAAGAGAGCGAGTTGATTGTCCGGATTGAGGAAAAGGATCCCGATTTGCGCATGCCACCCGCTGAACACGATCCGCTGAAACCGGAGGAGATCGCGATCCTCAAACAATGGATTGCCGAAGGAGCTGAATTCAATTCGCACTGGGCGTTCGAGGCTGTTCAAAAGGTGGCCCCTCCCGGGGGCGTTGCTTCGTCCCATCCGATTGACCGTTTTATCGACGCCCGCCTGAAAAGCAACGGCGTGCAACCGGCTGCCCCTGCGAAGCCGGAGGTGCTTGTTCGGCGATTGTATCTGGATTTAATCGGCCTGCCTCCCACGCCGGAAGAAGTGGAGCAGTTTCTTCAGGATCGTTCGGAAAACGCATATGAAAAACTGGTCGATCGACTGTTGGCATCGCCTCATTACGGAGAGCGCTGGGCAAGGCACTGGCTCGATGTGGTGCGCTATGCCGAGACAAACAGTTTTGAACGGGATGGAACAAAGCCGAATGCGTGGAAGTATCGCGATTATGTCATCAAATCGTTCAACGATGACAAGCCTTACAACCAGTTTCTGAAAGAGCAACTTGCAGGTGATGTCCTGCCAAACCGGAACCGCGAAACAATTATCGCCAGCGGTTTTTATCGGCTCGGCATTTGGGATGATGAACCGGCTGACCCGAAGTTGGCCCGTTACGATGAGCTCGACAGCATCCTGACCACGATTGGGCAGGGAATGCTCGGACTGACCCTGAACTGTGCCCGTTGCCATGAACACAAAATCGATCCGATCCCGCATGCCGACTATTATCGAATGCTCGCCTTTCTTGATGAGTTGACATCATACGGAACACGGGCTGATCAGTTATCGAATAATCAAACCGATGTTTCGCCCCCCGAACTGAAGGAGCAGTATCGAAGGATCGAGACAGAGCTGAAACGACTGCAACAGGAGATGCGAGCGATCGAGCAGCAGGGGATTGTCAAAATGCCTGCGGCTGACCAGCGGGCGACTGAAACCCGGGAAAGGCAGAAAATACTGGACGAAAAATTGAAGCAGTATCTCGATACTGAGCAGTGGGAAAAGTATGTTCCTCTGAAAAAACGACAGGAAGAATTGATCGAACAGCGCAAAAAACTCCCGGCTCGTGAAATGGTTCTCAGCGTGGCGAGATATGTGCCCAACCCCGCTCCGATGCACATTCTCCAGCGGGGCAACCCGCATGTGCCGGGCGATGCGGTCACACCGGGATTCCCTGAACTGTTCGGTCAATTCAATCAGGAACCGCCTGCCCACGATCTTTCCGGAAAACCGGTCTCTCGACGGATTGCACTGGCGAACTGGATCGCTTCAGAGGACAATCCCCTGACAGCCCGGGTAATGGTGAATCGGATTTGGCAGCATCATTTCGGTCGGGGCATTGTCCGCTCTCCCAACAATTTCGGCCTGCTCGGGGTTCCGCCAACACATCCTGATCTGCTTGATTGGATTGCCAACGAGTTCGTACGGGGCAGATGGAAAATGAAACGGATGCATCGACTGATCGTCACCAGCAACGCCTACAAGCGGTCATCCAGGGCGGTTCCGGAATCTTTGGAGAAGGATCCGAATAACGATCTGTTCTGGCGTTTCAATTTGCGAAGACTATCGGCAGAAGAAATACGGGATGCCATTTTGGCGACCACAGGTGTTTTGAACAAGCGGGTCTACGGGCCGAGTTTCTTTCCCGATGTTTCCAAAGAGGTGCTATCGACACAATCACGTCCCGGTTTGGGTTGGGGGAAATCGTCCCGGGAAGATCAGAATCGCAGAAGCATCTATATTTTCATCAAACGTTCGCTGATTCCTCCAGAGCTTTCCAATTTTGATTTTCCCGATACCGATACGACCTGTGAAGCCCGTTTCACGACGATTCAACCTTCCCAGGCACTCGGGATGATCAACGGCCATTTTTTGAACCGGCAGGCAGAACAGTTT
>JALWSL010000690.1 GCA_027080405.1 Planctomycetaceae bacterium | reverse complement strand
GTTCTGGAATATCTGCAAAGTGAAGAGTTATTGGCGAAATTGACCATTCAGGGATCGGGGGGAATGGGAAATTATGAACAATATCTGATCCAGCAGGCAGTGGCTGACCTGACCACCGGAACTCTTGCCAGCGATGGAAAACATCTTTTCGCCATCCGGGAATGCGGAATCATCAATGGTTATTCGCGTGGAAGTTTTCAAGCTGTTGAGGACTTCTCGATCGTGCCAAACAACGCCAATCGTCTTTCCGCATTCGATGTGAAAACCGGGCGTATTCTTTGGGAAGCGGGCGGCGTGTTGGGAGGCCAGAATCAGAACTATTCTGGCCACTTTTTTCTTGGGCCGCCCGTTATTGTCAAAGGGGATGCGTATCTGCTTTCTGAAAATGGAGGACAGATTTTTCTCAGCCAGTTGGATGTCGATACCGGATCACCACTCTGGATGCAACCGTTGGCCATTCCGGAAGTGGAAATATTATTTGATGGCCCCCGCAGGCTTTCCGGCATCTCTCCCACTTTTCACGATCCCTATCTGGTCTGTTCGACCAATGCGGGAACGGTGTTTGCAATCGATCTTGAATCAAAAGAACTCCGTTGGAGTTTCAGCTACAAACAGCCTCACAAGAACAGGGTTGAGCCTTCTCCATTTGGACGCAGACAGCCCAATCCTGCCCATTCGCCACGAACGGTCTCGTTATCAGAATTACTGTACGGTTCGCATTGGCAGGACTACGTACCGCTTGTTGCCGGCAACCATTTGCTCGTTACCCCGGTCGATTCCGACGATTTGTTCTGTCTGGATCTATTTACCGGAAAGCTTCTTTGGAGTGAAATTCGACGCGATGGAATGTATATCGAAGTAGTAGATCGGAAAGATGTTCTCATCATCGGCAAGCAGACGTTACGTTCGCTCGATGTGAAAACCGGTCTGTCAAATTGGCCTCGCTCGGTTTCTCTTGCTCCAGCTGCCGGGCGAGGTGTGCAGCGCGGCCGTGTGTATCAATTACCCACACTCGATGACGGTCTGCATTCCTACGATATTGATACAGGTCTGCTGCTCGCCACAACCGGCCGGGGCGATTCCTACTTCCAGCCGGGCAATCTACTCGTTACGGGTGATCAATTGCTGACGGTTCGCAATGGTCGACTGATTGCGCTGCAGCCACTGCATCAGGTTCAGAAAAACATCAAGCAGAAGCTGCACGACAACCCGGGCGACGCCTTGACGCTTTCCCTGAAAGGACAACTGGAGTTGCACCTGGGCCATGTGCAAAACGGATTGGCTCTGCTGCAGAAATCGTATCGCATCGAACGATTGCCTGAAACCGCCCGCCAAATAACAAAAACCATTCTGAATGCCGACGAAATTGTGTTGACCGACCAGGAAATTGCAGAACTCTCCGAGATGATGGTCTCCGCGGAACATTCAACGGAAATCGTTCTTCGTTATGTCAAGGCGCTCCGGCAACATCACAAGTTTGTCGAAGCCCTTGTTGTGTTACGGGACTTGACTGAATCGCAGGCCAGAGCAGATCAGATGATTGCGGTTTCGGGGGAACAACGGGTCCGGGCCGCCTCGCTGACAAGGGCAATGGTGAAAGATCTGTTCCATTCCGTAGATCAACAACAGAGAAAGGAACTGAACGCCGAAATTTCCGGATGGTTCAAACAGTCAACTGATGCAACTCGGCTCCTCACGCTGGAACTTTTTTGCGCCAACCGGGAATTGTCACAGGAATATCGCCTGCATCTTGTTCGTCAGCTCGCTTCTCAACTTTCACCGCTTCAACTGGAACGGCATCTGCTGTGGCTGAAGAAAAACGGCACTCCGGCTCAACAGGCCGAGGCAACCGCGCGGCTCGCCCAATTATTCATTAGTCTGAAAAAATACGAAGAAGCGGTCGTGTATCTGGGCGAACTGGAGAGCACGTTCGGCCGCACGGTATGCCTGAAAGAGCAGACTGGTGAGCAACTGGCCGTTGCCTGGAGAAACAAAAACAGAAACCTCGACGAACTGGCGAACAGGAAACTTCAGGGCCTTGTTCTGGACAGACAGTATAAGGTTTCGGTTCAGCCCGAAGAAGTCGACCGCAATCTGTTCAGCCAGCAACTCGAAGTGAAAGCGACCCACCCGGCAGGCAGCCCGTGGGAGTTTTGGAGTTTTCGTGTTTCTCCCCGGGAGTCACAACTGACGGCCTATTCAGCGGTCAATCAGGCGGAGTTTGCCATTTCACTGGAAGGGATTCTCAGGTCGGTTCGCGTCTGTTCGATGCAAAGCGAAGGCCACCTGATCATTTTCAGCAACGAAGGTTCTCTGGTTGGCATCGATGGGTTCGGAAATGTTCTTTGGAGTGAAAATTTTGGCGATGTTTCCTGGGACAGCCCGGTTTTACAGGAGCCCTTTATTGGCCAAAAACTGTTGACAAAACTGTACGGTGTGCCGATCGGGGAAATGACACCGATAAAAGACCATCAGTTCGCCTATCGGCTCGGAAGTAAAGTCTATCTCAAACAGGCTGATACCGGAAAGGTGCTATGGGAATTCGAAACGAATTCCTCGGTTCCACTATCAATCAGCATGGACGGCGAAAATGTTTATCTGATCAATCCGAATAACCGCAGAATCCTTCCTTTGCGGTTGGATGACGGAAAGCCCGGGTTGTTGGCTCAACTTCCTCCGCATCAACAAATATTGGCAATGCAGGAAAATGTCGTCGTGATGTTCAATCGCATTACTCCGGAAAAAGGAATCTTGACCGGTTACGATTTGACAAATCAGAAGATTGTCTGGAATCAAACATTATCAACAGAGATTTCAATTGACGTTGCCGGAAATGGACTCCTCGCCGTACACGATATCGGCAAGCAGAAATTATACGTGCTCGATCCGGTCAAGGTAGATCCTGTTCTTTTTCAGATTGAGACACCTGAAACGTCTCAGTCCCGACTGTTTGTCCATTCCGATCCGGCCAACTGGTATTTTCATCTGACAACAGAATCCCGGCTGTTGACCCAGCCGCTGGACAATCAATCGCCCCG
>JALWSL010000689.1 GCA_027080405.1 Planctomycetaceae bacterium | reverse complement strand
ACATGAATTTCGGTTGCCCCTTGTTGCCGGGCTTCTTCGACACGCTCGCGGATCATGTCATCCGTAAAGGCGTACGCTTTTTCATCTCTGAGGTCTGCCCGAAACGCACAAAAGCGACAACGATAAACGCAAACATTCGTCGGGTTCAGATGGATATTCGTGTTGTAATAGGCGAAGTTGCCATTTTTCCGCTCGCGAACACGATTCGCCAACTCCCCCAAGTCGAGCAAATCGGCCTGCTGATCGAGAAACAGGCCATCTTCGATACTGAGACGCTGTTCCGCTTCAACCTTTTCGGTAATTTCCTGGAGTCGGTTTTCGTACTCTGCTGTCTGTTTGAAATTGCTGCTCATGGTTTTGTCTGTACTTGATCAGATGTGTCCTCGTTGCGGAAAACAGGGCTGCGAAAAACAGAACGTAGGGGCCGCTGTGCTGACGGAAACAGGATGGCCCGCATAGCGGAGCCTGCATTATCCGTTTCGACTGCGCAAATACACTTTACAGCCCGAGCCAGAGGTCCGCAATTCCGAACAGGAGTAAACCGATACTGATCAACGCATTGATATGGAAAAAAGCGACGCCAGCTCGTGAAAGATCGTTCGGCTTGACCAGCCAATGCTCATAAATCAGCAGCCCGGCGACGATCACGGTTCCTGTCAGAAAGATCGTTCCCATTCGGGTTACCTTCCAGAAGTAAACAAGCGCGACAACACAGAAAAGATGGCTCGCCGCGGCAACTCGTAATGCCCCCGGAATTCCGAGACGGGAAGGGATACTGTGCAGGCCGGCATTGCGGTCGTATTCGGCATCCTGACAGGCGTAAATGATATCGAACCCACCCACCCAGAAGAAAATGACGGCTGCCAACGCAACTGGCGACCAGGCAACTGTACCGGTTAGGGCAATCCAGGTGGCAATAGGTGAAAGCATGAGCGCAGCCGCAAGCCAATAATGGGCAAACATGCTGAAGCGTTTGACATATGAATAGCCGAGCAGAAAAGCGAGCACGGGCACTGAGAGTATCAACGGCCATCTGTTCGGCAGGAAAACCAGCGTGGAAAGAATGAAAAGAATGCTGCTAAAAATGGTAAACAGGAGAACCGAGCGGGCGGACAACTCGCCTGCGGGAATATGCCGGCTGGCTGTGCGCGGGTTCTCGGCATCAATTTTTCGATCGGCATAACGATTAAACGCCATCGCAGCCGAGCGGGCAAAAACCATAGACAAAATGATGCCCAATAAATCCTGCCAACGGAACGCGACTTCTTTCTGCCAGGCGATGATCGCCGTCAACAGCGCAAACGGAAGGGCAAATATCGTGTGACTGAATCGAACCAGCCCCAGATACTTTTGAATCGTTCCTTGCGGCGATGTCTCAACAGAACCCATTTTGGTCACTACTGGCAGGATAAAATTGTGGATCTAGTCAACTCGCTTTGATTCCATCGTTTTTCCCAATTGGAATCGTGGTATAACAGAATCGAGGCAGGTTGTGAAAGGTTGCGTTCACGTGGGAGTTGCGACAGGTGGAGGGCTTCCAGTTGTTTGAATAGATGGAAAAATGGAAGATAAGTTGAATCGCGTCATTTCCAGACATGACAGAGCTTCTTCTCGGAAGATGGTGTCTGTGTTTTCGTAACCTGTTACGTTGTCGTTTGTTGTGTCATTTGCCCATCTGGTGTCGTTTTTCCTTCCCGGTTGTAGTCGCCCCGATTCCTGAATTCAGAGCGTATCAAATCTCCGCTGCTGGGTACAACTCCCCTTCTACGTGTTGTTGTTCTTCTGCTGCCCCTTTCTACTTCGTGAGTAGGTGATGGCTGACGGCGAGCGGGTGGTGCCTGACGCTGAATCAGTGTGGCATGTGTGAATCAAAACAGGGGAGTTTCCCGAGTTCTTGCCGAGGTAGCGGGATATGGATGGGAGAATTGGACCGGGGGATTCGATCTATTCCCGAAAGGTTTCAGGTTGCAAAAATCTTTTCAGCTTTCGATTGTGTCAGTTCGGGAGAGTGGATTTTTTCAGGATTATTGGTAGTTCTCAGACGATTCATCAGACAATTCAAGGGTGTGGCATTATTTTGTATGCTGCGGGAGTGTTTTTATTGCTGTTTTTGCATGTTCGTTTTTTACAAGTTCGTTCATCTTGCCAGGGTAGGGGGTCTTGAAATGCGGGAGTTTTTGACGTTGATCGGGCTTCTCCTGCCTCTATTTCTGTTCGGAGGCGTTGGCTGGTTTTATTGGATAGAGTCCGAACATGTTGTCGTATATGTGGTTGCAGCGGGAGTCTGCCTGGCTTTTGGCGCTTCCGCCTTGCTGGTGCAGGAAATTGCGTTTCGGTTAAACAGTTCTTTGACGGGAACTCTCGGTTCAATAGTCGTACGAACGCTTGGCCCGATTGTCTTTGGTTTGTTCGTGAAGAAGAATTTGCCCGATTTTGTCGAGCATCGATTTTTTTTGGCATTTGTGGGTTGTTATCTGTTGACGTTGGCGATGGAGACTATATTGTCTGTGCGTCTGGTGAATCGCTGGGAGAAGCTGCTCAACAATGAGGCGGAGTCTTTCGGGAATGATTCCGCCTGACACCATTGGCTGCCGGTGGTGAAGAGCTTCGCCTGCCACAACGTTCTTCGGCGAGAGTTCTTCAGGGTGACATTGGGTTGCCTGGGTAACGTTGGGTTGCTTGGGCAGAGCACGAAATAGAAAAGCTGTATTTTCAGATATCAATAATTTGAGAATTGCGAGTCATGGCCAGTCCTGTTCTCCACGTGAAAGATAGTTACTACTTCGAGGTGCCGAAGTTTCTTTGGCCTCGAAGTTATGACTCATTGGAGCAGGTGCCCGAGTCGATGCAGTTTCTGCTGAAGAACCATCCCGATGTGACGGTTGAGCAGTTCAATTATGACTTGTCCGGGAAAATTCTGATTCCTCAGCCGTTTGGCACGCTGAAGAACCTGTATCAGGCGGAATCCGGGTTCTGTGTTTCCAAGTATATGCTTGTTGAGCTTCTCGTTGCATTTATCGTGGCGGGACTGTTTATTTGG
>JALWSL010000688.1 GCA_027080405.1 Planctomycetaceae bacterium | reverse complement strand
CAGACAAGCCTCGCCTCATCCGATTTTCCACCTTCAAGGATAATTCGTTGGGCAAAAACGCGAGCCGCCTCGACATAGGTGGGATCATTGAGCAGCACCAGTGCCTGCAGCGGCGTGTTGGAACGATCCCTTCTGGCGGCACATTCTTCACGGGCAGAGGCATCGAAAGCGAGTAGTGAGGGATGTAGAAATGTTCGTTGCCAATGTGTGTAAAGCCCTCGGCGATACTGATTCTCACCAGTATCGTGTTGGTACGTTCTTTTTGGAAAATTCAATTGTGCCCAGTAACCGGCCGGCTGGTACGGTTTAACACTCACTCCACCAATCTTTTTTACCAGAAGCTGACTGACGGAAAGTGCGTTATCGCGGACAAACTCCGCGTCGAGTCGCCAGCGGGATTGCCGGGCGTAACGTCTGTTGTAAGGGTCTTTTCCCCGTAATTCCGGATTCCATTTGGATGACTGGCGATAGGTTTCGGATTTTACCATCAGGCGAATCAGATGTTTGACATCCCATCCGGACTCAATGAATTCTGCTGCGAGCCAATTCAGCAATTCTGGATGCGTTGGCATTTCTCCCTGTGCTCCCAAATCATCAACTGAACGGGAAAGCCCATTGCCGTAGAATAGCATCCAAACACGATTAACAAATGAACGTGCCACCAAGGGGTTCGATGGATCGACCAGCCAATTCGCCAGGTCCAACCGGTTCAGACGCCGGTCGACTTTTTTCGGCTGAGGTAGATAGTGTGGAACCGCTGGCAAGACAATTTCGCCGGTTTCGTCCATCCAGTTTCCCCGGGCCAGCACTCGCATCTGGCGGGGCGTTCCAGATTTGGTCGCCAATGTTGTAGTGATCGCCGCATTCAGTCTCTTCAGCCTTGCCTGAATGTTTGACAGCTCGTTTCGCGGTTTATCAAGTAACGGTGTGTGTTCACGAAAATAGTTCCATAATTTTCGGGATTGCTCAGCCGTCCTTTGTGAGGAGGGAATGGTTGCGATTTCTCGAATCTTTTTTTCAGGATAATAGAAAGGATTCGAGATGTTTTCATCGCTGGAAACGAGCAGGCGGAACTTGCCGAGCGTGTGTCCCGCTCCATGCGTTTGAACGATCGAAATGGAAACGGTTTCAGGCGTTGTTGTTTTCTCCGCACTTACCGGCTTTCGGGGGAATAATATCACGTACTGATTTTTTCCGACTTCCGGCAGGATCGCCCAGCCTTGCCTGTTTCCTTCACCCAGATATTTCGCGAAGAAATCTTTTTGGGAATGACTACCCCTTGAAAAGGCCCAATCGATATTCTTGCCGGCCCGCCTGATCTGAATCGCGTTAATTACGAAATTCCCGTTTCCTGCCCTCCCCGGACCATTTGCAGGCAACGATGGGTCTGCCAGAACTTCCAGTCGAAATGCGGTTAGTGCAGGATACGGCTTCACTTTTATGGGGGGGAGTTCGTAGGTGACGTGGTATGTATCTTTATCTTTCGGTTCTCCACTGGCAAGAATGGAACCGTCCGGCTTGATCGCCAAAGTGGTTCCTTGATCTGCTGTAGCAGTTTTGGCTTTTAGCTCTGTCCAGTTTTCCCTGATGTCGGTGATCTGCTTTTGCCACTCTGAAAATGCCTGGATGAGAGCAGGCGTTTTTGTGTTATATTCTTTTTGGATCGTGGCAAGCTGCTCTGCCAGTTCTTTCTGTTGCCTGGCTTGTGTTTTGCTGGGAACGGGCAGGATTTCAATATGTTTTGCACCGGGAACAATGCCCTGTTCTTTGATGTCTGCAAAAAAGGCGGCAAAGCTGTAGAAGTCCTTCATTGTCAGTGGATCGAATTTGTGATCGTGACATTCTGCACAACCAAAAGTGGAGCCGAGCCAGACGGCTCCGGTTGTGCGAACACGATCCGCAGCATACTTCGCCAAGTATTCTTTGGGTTGGACGCCTCCCTCAGCCGAGGCCCGATTCAATCGGTTGTACGTAGAGGCCACTTTCTGTTCAAGTGTTGCATTGGGGAGAAGATCGCCCGCGATTTGCTCAATTGTAAATTGATCAAACGGCTTGTTCCTGTTGAACGCCTGGATGACATAATCCCGATAGGGAGAAACAGACCGATCCTGATCGCCATGATAGCCGAGAGTGTCCGCATATCGTACCAGGTCAAGCCAATAAACTGCCATCCGCTCGCCGAATTGGGGAGAGTTCAGATATTTTTCCACGAACCTGTTGTAGGCCACGGAAGAGTGATCCCGTTCAAACGACTGCACAGCTTCAAAACTGGGGGGGAGACCGGTGAGATCAAAGCTGAGTCGTCGTAAAAGGGTGTGAGGTGCTGCGGGGGACGAGAGTCTCCAGCCATCTTTCTGCAAGCCACGAATGATAAAAGCATCGATTGGGTTGTGCGGTTGTGCTTTCATGTCCAACTTTGGAACCGCAGGTCGCTTGATCGGCCTAAGTGACCAATGCTCCTCCCAGTTTGCCCCTTCTTCGACCCACCGCCTCAGTAATTGAATCTGCTCTTTATCCAATGGTTTGTTGAATTCCGCGGGAGGCATTTGCAAATCGGGATCGGTGCTTGATATTCTCTCGACAAACTCACTTTTGTTCGATTTCTTTGGCGTGATAACCGTCAGAGCGGATTCTTTCAGATCAAGGCGTAAATCTGCCTCGCGGGATTCTGCATCGGGCCCATGACACGCGAAGCAGCGATCTGCCAGAATTGGTCGAATATCCCGATTAAAACTGGTCTTTTCACTTGCCTCGGTTCGAAAAATGAATAGGCAAAGCGATATGGACACGATCGCAAATTTCAGTAATCCAATTCGCACGAGCAATCTCCGATGAAGTTACGATTCCAGCCAGTTGTCAACACTCCAGAGTTGAACCGAATATTTGAAACGATATGATGATCAGGGGCAACATCTGTCGCCGTCCTGGTTGTCAATCGGGAATGCAACCTTCCAGAGCGGCTTGCGGGCAGGATCTTTCGTGGGAAACGCCCGCCGGTTCTGTCCATGATACACGCCGCCATCCATGGTACACGGGCCTTTACAC
>JALWSL010000687.1 GCA_027080405.1 Planctomycetaceae bacterium | reverse complement strand
CGCAGCACGATGCCGCTGAACTGTTGCGAACTTTATTGGAACAACTCCCCCCGCGGGATCGATTGGTCTTGACGCTGTTATACTGGGAACGTTGTTCGATGGAACAGGCAGCCGAACTGGCAGGCTGGTCTGTCACCATGACGAAGGTGCAGGCCTATCGGGCCAGGCAGAAATTGAAACGACTGATGGAAAAGAAATCATAGGAAGCATGGCCGCGCACAAACAGGGAGTATCTGTTTTGAAGGAATGCCACGACGCACCTGACGGATGAAAGTGATCCCATGAAAAACAGGAATATCCACAAACAGCTCGAACATCTGGCGAAGCAGGTTGATCCCGAATTCAGTCCGCCAGTTGATGTTACAGCATCGGTATTGCAGACATTGCGTCATCAGGTGATCAAGCAAAAACGGGAGCCCATCGATTACGCGATCCCCTGTTTTGCCGCGTTATCGATTGTCGCGACATGCCTTGCCCTGTTTTTCAATCTGGATACGCTTATGCTGATCAATCATCCAGCGATGGAAATCGTGCAAGCGGAGACATTGTTTCCATGAACGAATTGAACCTGAAAGAAAACGGGAACGGAAACAGTGTTTTACCAGTAAAAACAGACTCCGTGGTGACTTCTCGATCCCGCTTGTTGATAAAACTGTTGCTCTCGCTGGTCATTTTGCTGTGCGGAGTTGTTATCGGTGTGCTTGTCACGCTCAGTTTTATCAGGTATTCGGTCACCAACTTCCAGTTTCGACCGGAAATAGCGACGGAACGGGCCATGGCTCGATTCAATTCAAAATACGACCTGACCGAAGATCAGCAAGCCAGGATCAGGAAAATCGTCCGCGATCATTTTGACACACTGGAAAAGATAGGTCAGGAAGTTCATCCAAAAGTCCGTGCTCTGACCGATGAATTCAGTGAAAAGGTCGCAGCAGAATTGAATGAACAGCAGCGAGCCGATTGGAGGAAACGCTTCAAATATCTCCGGGACAACTTTCTTCCGCACGAGCCATTCCGGCAACCGAAGCCTTGAAGGCGACTCAAAAAACGGGCTTGCTCCGGGCTCACTTGCATCCCCGTTTGTGGCTTGGTACCGTCTGCTGTTCACAGTGCATTTCGCGGGAAATGTGCATCAGGTCGTGTTTATGGGTAATGAATTGCGGAGTAGAAGAAAATTATGTCGTCTGACACGAAAAGGGTCTATTTTTTTGGTGATGGGAAATCGGACGGCGACGCGTCCATGAAAAATCTGCTGGGCGGCAAAGGAGCCAATCTGGCTGAGATGAGCAACATTGGGCTGCCAGTTCCTGCCGGCTTTACCATTACAACGGAAGTATGCAACTACTACACCGAACACGATAACCAGTACCCTCCCGGCTTGAAGGAGGAAGTGGAAGCGGCCTTGAAGCAGGTCGAAGAAGTGATGGGAGCCGAGTTCGGTTCCAAAGAGAATCCGCTGTTGGTTTCCTGCCGCTCCGGTGCCCGCGAATCGATGCCCGGAATGATGGACACGGTTTTGAATATCGGCTTGAATGACGAAACCGTCGAAGTCCTGGCGAAAAAATCAGGCAATCCCGCTTTCGCCTGGGACAGCTACCGCCGATTCATTCAAATGTACGGCGATGTCGTGATGGAAGTCCGTCCTGAAGGGAAGGAAGAGGACTACTTCGAAACGATTCTTGATGAAGCCCGTGAAAAAGCCGGGGTTCAATTTGATTCCGAATTGAATGTCGATCAACTGAAAGAAGTTGTCGCGCAGTTCAAAAAAGTGATTCGCGAAAAAACCGGAAAAGAATTTCCGAGTGATGCCCGTGATCAGATGTGGGGAGCCATCGGGGCGGTCTTCAGCAGCTGGATGAACGACCGGGCCGTTGTCTATCGTCGGCAGTACGGAATCCCTCATAACTGGGGAACGGCAGTCAACGTGCAGGCAATGGTATTCGGAAACCTGGGCGACAATTGCGCAACCGGCGTTGGCCTGACTCGCAACTGTTCCATGGGAGAACCGGGCTTCAATGGGGATTATCTGATTAACGCCCAGGGGGAAGACGTCGTCGCAGGAATTCGTATCCCGAAACGTGTTGAAGAAACGTTCCGCGATGATATGCCCGAAGCCTACGAACAGTTGTGCAACATCGGCGAAACATTGGAGCGGCACTACAAGGAAGTGCAGGATATCGAGTTCACTGTCCAGGAAGGGAAAGTCTGGATGCTGCAGACCCGAAACGCCAAACGGACCGGTTTTGCAGCGGTGCGCATCGCCGTTGATCTGGTCAATGAGGGGTTGATTACCCCTCAGGAAGCGTTGAACAAAAGACGTATTCCTGCAGACGATTTGAACCAGTTGCTGCAACCGATCTTCGATCCGGAAGCCAAAAAGAAAGCCATCGCGGAAGGTGCCTTTCTGACAAAGGGGATTAACGCGGGTCCTGGAGCTGCAACCGGGATCATCTGTTTCCATGCAGAAGATGCCGAAAGACTGCACAGTGAAGATCCCGATGTCCAGTTGATTCTGGTTCGCCGTGAAACCAGTCCGGAAGACTTGCGGGGAATGCGGGTGGCCAAAGGGATTCTGACCGCTTTCGGTGGAGCTTCATCCCATGCGGCCCTGGTCAGCCGTCAAATGGGGAAAACCTGTATTGTCGGTTGTACCGATCTGGACATCGACTACCATGAGGGAACCATGAGTGTCGGCGATAAAGTCCTGAAAACGGGCGATTGGATCAGTATCGACGGGTTCAGCGGCGAAGTTTTCGCAGGAAAAGTGGAAACAAAACCGTCTGAAATTATTGAGGTACTGATCACCAAGACCAAAAAACCGGATGAAGCGGAAACGTATCAGCGGTACGCACAACTGATGGAATGGGTCGATGAATTCCGAACCTTGCAGGTGCGAGCCAACGCGGAACCGGATGATGCCGCCAAGGCGGTCGCTTTCGGCGCTGAGGGGGTCGGTTTGTGCCGAACCGAACACATGTTCTTCAGTCATCTGGATGAAATCCGCGAGATGATTCTGGCTGAAACTGTTGAGACGCGCCAGCAGGCAATCGATAAACT
>JALWSL010000686.1 GCA_027080405.1 Planctomycetaceae bacterium | reverse complement strand
GGAAAAGACCTTAAACGCAAGGTGCTCGAGATGGTGAGGTCAGGAAATGTGAAAGTCAAAACAGACGCGCTGGCTTCCCCGACCGGTTTCCCGTTCAAAGTCCTGGAATTGCCGGATTCGCTGTCACAGGAAGCAACTTACAAGGATCGGAAACGGATTTGCGATTTAGGCTACCTTCGTCAGGCCTGCAAACAGCCGGACGGCACTCTCGAATGGCGATGTCCTGCAGAGCCTGTCGATGCTTACCTCCGCAAGGGAGGCGATGAACAGGAGACCTGTGGCCGGAAATGCGTCTGCAACGGCCTGTACGCGAATGTTGGTCTCGGGCAAATCAGAAAAGATGGGGAAGTCGAACTCCCTCTGGTGACAACAGGCGACGAGATTCGTCATATTGAACAGTATCTACCGACGCCCGATGCAGACAGCTACTCGGCCAAAGATGTGATCAACTATCTACTGGCAGGCATCACCACGCCTGCCTGAATGGTGTCTCCAGTTAGCAACCCGGCGGTGCCGAGATCTGTGCTGCTTTTCGCAGGTGCCAGTTTTGCTCTCCCATCTGGCGTAAAATCTGCTGCCGGCAGGACTGATTTGATCGAATTTTTCATCTTTCTTCCGTTTTGGCGGGTAAATCGACGGTATCTGTTACGACTACCGTGGGATCACCTGAATAAATACGCGATGAACTGATCAGCGAGTTATGTCATGCGGGAAGAAAACAGTCAGCAGGGTGAACTGCATGAGCGGTTTCTGTTGGAATTCACCAAGGTTCGGCACTCGCTTTACGCCTACATTTTTTCGCTGTTGCCCAACCGGGACGATGCGGAGGATATTTTTCAACGGGTCTGTATCATCCTTTGGGAAAAATTCGACCAGTTCGATGCCGAGGGAAGTTTCTTCTCCTGGGCGTGTGGCGTTGCTTTTTACGAAATAAAAAACTTTCTGCGTGTCACCTCCCGAAAGCGGTTGCAGTTTCGGGACGACTTGATGAAACAGCTGGCTGATGAGCGAGCCGAATTGCTGAAACGGCAGGATGTTCGACTCCCCGCCTTGCAGGAGTGTCTGCAGAGACTTGCAAAGAAAGATCGTGATTTGATCAGGCAGGCTTACAGCAGTTCCGAATCGATCAAGGATATTGCATTGGAATCGGGCAGGGCGGTGCAATCGGTTTACAATCGCCTGAATCTGCTGCGAGGCCAATTGGCCGAGTGCATTCAACGGAAAATTGCGATGGCAGGAGAACCGTCATGAATGGGAAACAGCAACAGGAGTGGTATCAACTGTTCGGGGCGGTCTGCGATGGAACGATCAGCGACTCTCAACACGAGCGACTGCAGGAAATCCTCTCTGAAGATTCCGATGCGAGACAGCTTTACTTTCAGTATCTCGATGTGCATTTGGCTCTTTCGCCAGGTGAAACCGAAGAGTTGTGCGAGCTGTTTCCTGTGACGATCGATCATGATACCTCTTGCAAGACCGGGGTATCGCACTCAGCAGGGTTGGATTCAAAAACGGGCTTGTCAATCAGGCGATATGCCACCTTTCTGGCTGCTCTGGCTGTTGTTTTGATCGTCGCGGCAGGGCTCATACTGCGACCTTCCGACAATCTCTCACCAGTGGCGAATCTTTCGTCGGTATCGAAACAGAAACAGTTGGCGACAGTCAGGCAAACGTCACAGGTTCGCTTTGCGGAGGGTTCTCCCGTGTTGCAGGTGGGCTCCGTTCCGGATCTGCACAAGCAGTACGTGATGACCGAGGGAAAACTCGAACTGCTGTTTGAAAGTGGCGCGGAAGTTATCCTGGAAGGCCCAAGCGTTTTTGAACTGACGGCTGGAGAAACCCTGACAGTCGATTATGGCAACTGTTCTGTGCATGCCCCTGAGGGAGCCGAAGGGTTTGTTGTAAAAACTCCCCTATCACAAGTTGTCGATCTTGGAACACGCTTTTCTGTCTCTATCGGCGAGAGTGGTGAAACCGAAGTGCAGGTCATTGAAGGTGAAGCCGAAGTGCATCCCGCGACAGAGAGTAATACCGACCCGATCTCGAAATCAAAGGGAGTCACCCGCCTGAAACGGGGCATGGCGAAGAGGTATATTCACGATCATCAGATGATCGAGAAAAACATTCCTTTCGACCGAAGCCGCTATTCGAGCCGGTTGCCGGATCGAATCGTCAAATACCGCGCAACTCCCGGGCCGTATGGTGGCGTCGAGAATCTGGAAAGTGTGACCGTTCAACGGGGAGGCCGGCAAATCGGGTATCAGGTTGATCAGCTAATCGGCATCGAGGTTATCCACTTCAAGGGGGTTCCCAAGGGAACGGGGTATCTCACAACCGGTCTGGATGACTCGCCCGAATCGCTTCCCGGTCTGTTTGGTCGTGGTTTGCTGGATGCAGACAGGTCACTGACGACCGGGCTGATCAATCTCGGCGGAAATGTACAACCTCTCGTTTCCGATGCGGTCTTCCACTCTCCAGAAATGGAAGGAATGCCGAACACGCCTGGAATGGCGATTCGGTTTCAGTCGCCGATTGTGAACAGCCCCGGCCCCGATATTGTCCTGTTTGATTTACATGTCATCGTGCATCCTGTTCATGGCGATCAGTTTCATGTCAGCCCGTTACCTTTCAAACCGGGTTTGCATTCCCACACCATCCGAAATTTTGATATCAATCTGTCCTCAGCCGAGGCGTTGATGATCGATCAGTTCAAGTTGTATGTTTTCAAAAGCCCAGTCAATTCCCTCGATCAACTTCAAACGGTCGGGCATAACGGCGGCACCTTGCATACCGTCAGAGCGAAGGCACTGGCGACAGGAATCGACCTTTCCGATTTGGGTTATCGGGAAGGCGAAAAAGTGAGTGAACTTTTCCTGCAGGACGCCATGGGAAAAGGGGGGCATCTCGATCCGGTGTTCATCGCCGGTTTTCCGCCATTGGAATAGATTACCCCGTTGGATTAGCTGGACAGCGCCAGGTTCTTTTGGTGTAGCTTAGCGTGGTGGGGGTTTGGGGTAAACGGATTTGATGATTTCAGGGTCTATTCCGAGTTCTGCCAG
>JALWSL010000685.1 GCA_027080405.1 Planctomycetaceae bacterium | reverse complement strand
ATTTCATCGTACAGATCTTCCAGGGGGTCACGCCACCGTCGTTCTTTCAGTTGAAAGCCGAGAGCCGCAATTTCCCGATCGAACAACTGGGGAGAAATCGTATCATGAGTCAGAATGACCCGACCTTTATGCGAAATGAAAAGGGCAACCTGTAAATGTTCCAACGCCGATTGGAAACGCGAATCTCCTCCACAGGTAAACCAGGAAAAGTTTTCCGGCAAGCTGAGCAGCAGGCAGTCGTATCCCAATTCATCCAGCAATGCGAGACAAGCCTGGTGGTTCCGATCAACCTGAGCCAAACGTTCTTTGTCCAGAGGGAAAAGTGGCAGATTTTCAGAAATGTACGCTGGCATTGAAATCCCAACTCGGCTGTTCCGTTATGATCGTCAACAACTATGATCGTCAACGTTGAACCCAACCCATGACCAGGTTATCAGATTGAAACTTCTGACTTGATACTGAACTTTATTCGGCAGCTTTCAGCAGCGAAACGACCGAAACATGACGTATCAATAGTTGCCTGCAATACTAGCCTGCACAGAGGGGAGAAACAATAATGCTTCAGGCGTGAAGCGGGAGAAATCGGCAATCACCGGCACGAACCGTTCCCGGTGGGAACCTCTCACGTCCTTTCTCATACCTGCCCGTTATCAAACAGGTGCCGCGAATGAGTGGTTGCGCACCGAGTGGTCGTGAATAACGTCAGTCATGTTGCAGCAGTTGTCTTCCGTCAAACCCGGCATCAAGTTCATGCCAGTGGGCCACGGAAGGTTCCCCCAGTTTCCAGCAGAGGAAGACTTCCCGCCCGTCAAGCAGCGAGTAGAAATCGATCAGGCCGGTTTCCGGATCTTTCATTTCAATGCCCAGTTCCGTCAACTCGGCGATGAACGCTTTCAATTTTTCGATATCTTTAGGAATGGAAGCCTCAGCCGCGTCGAGTTCCTCGCTGTAAACTTCGCCGCGTTCTGCATTACCGTGCTCGGCTTTCGCAATGGCGGAGAGGCGATCCCGACGATCTCGCACATCGGCATAAAGTTCGACAATGTCCCGCACAATCAGTTTGACCAACGGCAAGGTCGAATTTGCCTCTTCAACCGTGTAATACTTGCGGGCGGTCTCAGGCTCAGGAATTGCAGTATTCATGTTGACTCACCTGTGGACAATAAGGATAAAAAATAAAGAGAATAGGAACACTCTGATTATACGCCTGTCCGATCCGGATGAACAGCCTGCAATTTCCAAAGCCGTTTTTTTGGGCAGATTTTTTATTCGCGAGGTTCCGTTGTCAACTGGTATATCCGGTAACCGGGATTTTCGAAAACAGGAGCGATTTCCAGTGAGTCGAAGCGTTCGGCGATCAGAAAATCAGCTTGAGTCTGTCTGGCAAGCGTGGCTGTTTCTTTTCGATCGTAATACCGGTCGGCGTAACTCTTTTTTTTCCATAGACGCAGTTTTGTCAGTCGGGCATTCCACTCGACGATGCCCGGGGCATCCTGCGGGCAATCTTTAACGCTCACGTATTCTGCCCGTTGTGCGTACCATTTGAAGGCCCAACTATTGCCCGGAGTAATGACGACGCAATCCTGCGACGTGCTATTTCTGATCCACTGGCATATTTCCAGCCAGTTTTCTTTTTTTTCGTCAGGCATTCTTGATGGGTTATGATCGGCGAACGGGATGAAAAGACCAATAGCAAACAGGACGCTCCAGCAGGCATGGGCGAACCAACGTCGGGGACGGTCGCACTCTCCCATTTTGTGTGGGCAGATCACAGTTTTGAGGATCGGGAATTTGTTGTTTGTCAGCAGGGCAGTGATGAAGATTGAACTGATTACCGGCGTCAATAAATCAAACAGGCGGAACGGGTAAAACTTCAAAAGGGCAATACGCCACTTCAGCCCGATCATTTCTCCCGGGGCAGAGAAACGAACTCCCAGGAGCACCCCCACAGATGCGATCAGCAGGCTCGCACCGAGGATGTTAAAGAGCGTTCGGGCCTTTGAGGCAGTTTTCGGGAGAGCTTTCCGTAAATGCTGATACGCAAGCAGCGCAACCAGAAACATGATCCCGTAACCGAGGTAACGCCACGTTTCGAACTCCATGGGGTCGAGGTGGTGTTTTAATCGGTAATAAACCTGAAGATAGTTTCCCGCAAATTTGGTCCAGGCATCCAGGGGAGAAAACAGAAGCAGCAATGAGGGCAGCAATCCGGGAAGAGAACAGAAAATCCAGATGAGTATTTCCCGCCAGGCTTTCAGAAGGGAAAGGGGGAGTTGCATAGGGGCAGCGATGTATAATTGACGTCGCTGCCAGAAATAATCGAACAGAACCGCGATTGTCAGCCAGCAGCCGACAAGAGAGTGGAAGGCGACAGCCAGACCCAGCAATAAGGCTGTGCTGCGACTGTTGCCTTCCTGCCACGTTCCCAAGGCCCAGAAACCGAAACCGTAGGAAAAGACTTTTGCTTCGGCTCCCCCGACGAGCCATTCTCCCGAGAAATTGATCAGAGCCTGCATCAGGAGAAACAGGCTCAATGCCAGGCACTGCCGGGCGGCACCGGGCAAAAGCGGTGCTGTCAGTTTAATCCAGCCCCAGGCCAGCAGGATGAAAGCAAGAACCCGTGCAACGACGGCAGTTTGCTCCAGTGATGCAAACCGGGTTAGAGGGCCAAAACAGCAATAGAAAACAAAGAAAATTAGTTTTTTTATTATTTTTTTTGCCAAGCATAGCTTCTTAGCTTAGAACTTTTGCCGAAACCGCAGTAGGAACATACTTTCTTAGTAACATGATATGTATGGTGGCCGCACCGTCTACATATAATATGTGTCTTTCCCTTGCTGTGCTTTCCTCTAGAAGGTGTTCCCTTACTCATTTTGATTCCCTCACTCTGACGGCGCGATTAGGATGATTGTGTCTCCTCTTAAAAATAACTTGCCAATCTTCCTCTTTGTTTCCCCGTTTTCCATCTCGTCTGCGTCGTCCAACACACAATTGATGTGTATGTCAAATGCAAGCAATTTGCCTATAAACCGCTTACCATTCTTAAGCTCAACCATTACTC
>JALWSL010000684.1 GCA_027080405.1 Planctomycetaceae bacterium | reverse complement strand
GGCCTTGACCGTTCCTGCTGATGTGGGTTTGCTGGTCGGGCACCCTACAAAGCGTGAGCAACCGCCCGGATGTGTGGCTAACGCGGCCAGCCTGCTTCATGGAGGAAAAGTTGTCGAAACCGTCTGTAAAAAACTCCTTCCCAATTACGATGTCTTCGATGAACGACGCTATTTTCTCCCGGCTGATTCGGTGAGGCCGATACCATTTCAAGGTAGAATACTCGGTGTCCATATATGTGAAGATGCCTGGTTCGGGCAACCGGACACTTTTTATCATATGCGTCCGGCTTGCCATTCGGACCCGGTTCGGGAACTGATTGACCTGGGTGCGGAGATACTGGTGAATCTTTCGGCCAGTCCCTTTGAAATTGATAAATCGATTCGTCGGAATTCCATTTTCCGGGCGCATTGCCAACGTGGAAATGTTCCTTGTCTGTTTGTCAACCAGGTGGGTGGAAATGATGATCTTGTCTTCGACGGGGCTTCGTTCGTGCTGAATCGTCAGGGGGAAATCGTGACTCAACTGGCGATGTTCAAGGAAGAAGTAAAAATTGTTGAACTTCGAGAGGAGATGGAGACTGAAGAGTTGCAAATTGCTTCCCGTTCCGAGCAACTATTCCAGGCATTGACATTGGGGCTGAAAGATTATGCCGGGAAGTGTGGATTTCACGAAGCAGTTTTGGGACTTTCCGGTGGAATAGACAGCGCTGTGGCCGCCTGTCTGGCCGCTGCTGCATTCGGCCCGGAAAATGTCCACGCCTTAATGATGCCTTCCCGCTACAGCAGTCGACACAGTATCGACGATTCGCTACTGTTGGCGGAAAACCTGGGGATAGAAGCAGTCGAAATATCGATCGACGAAGTCCATCGTTCTTACGAACAGTCGCCGACAATCGGGCTTGATCTGTCCAGTCAACCGGCGGGACTGGCAGACCAGAATCTGCAGGCGAGAATCCGGGGGGCAATGGTCATGATTCGCAGTAATCGGCACGGCTGGTTGCCTTTGGCTACAGGGAATAAAAGCGAGTTGGCCGTTGGCTATTGCACTTTGTATGGAGATATGGCCGGAGGGTTCGCAGTGTTGAGCGACGTGTTCAAGCGGGACGTTTATGCACTGGCCAATCATATCAACCAGAAAGCGAATCGGGAAATCATACCGGCGCACATTATCAACAAGCCTCCCAGTGCCGAGTTGGCTCCGGATCAGTTTGATCAGGACTCTTTACCCGAATACGATCTACTCGATGCGATTCTTGAAGGACTGATCGAGCAGGAAAAATCGGCAGCAGAGCTTTCTGCGGTTTATCCCGAACAGACTGTCCGCTGGGTTGTTGGCAAATTGGATCGTAACGAATTCAAACGCAGGCAAATGCCTCCCGGCATCAAATTGACACCCCGGGCTTTTGGCAGTGGTCGTCGCATGCCGATCGCTGCGCGTCAGACGCATTTTTATATGCATGATCAATGAATCTGGGCGAGCATCTGTCCCAACGTCTGCACCACAGCAAGGACGAGACCTGTCATACCAACGGCCAGTCTCTTTGGGCTTGCGCAATTTTGTGATATTCCGCATCAGCCGTATCAATCAGAATGAACAGATCTGGTGACTCCGGTTATGCGGATATCACCTCTCTTGTTGCACCCTCAGTTGCTCAGGGAGAGCGGACTCTGTTTCGATGACTCTGTTTCGAGATGGAAAACCGAGTTGGAAGTCCAGTCAGTTCCAGCGGGTCACTTCAGTAAATGCCAGCGTGATTTGCCTGCGGAGGATTTCCTTTTCTGTATCAGGAGCACTCGGGAGCAGTCGACGCAGTAATTCCAGAGCGTCGCCAGGTCTTCCAGCCTTGATCGAGATCAAGGCGAGGTCCCGCCGCGTTTCATATTGAGCAGGTTGCAGCAGCAGAAGGCGGTTTTGAACTTTCAGTGCATGAATCCACTGCTCCTGTTCAACATAAAGCACTTTCAGATTATTCAACATGCGGGTGAAAATGGCACGGGTTCCAACAGGTTTCAGCCCTGATTTCGCCTCGCTGCGGGAAACATCAGCAATTGCCTGAATCCAATCGAGGCAGTTGTCATATCCCAGGCAGCGCCCAGGTGTGTAAGCATCAAGGAAAACAGGGCCTTCAATTGTTTCCATGCGGGTCAGAAAGTGGGCAGGGGCGGCTGCACCTTGTAAATCGATACCTGCCCGACGGGCAACCGCCATATAGGCGATCGAAAGACTGATCGGGATTCCCCGACCGGTGTTGATCACGCGGTTGAGATAACTCCCTTCAGCGGCATCGAAGGCGGAACTGTCGCCATGCAGACCGTGGTGCTTGCCCAGAAACTCTCCCAGAAATTCAGCTTGCGAAGTTGGTGAATGCAAGGAGTAGATTTCGCGTCGAATCTCATCTGCCCGTTCGTCGATCCATAAAAGCGAATGGTCGAAATCAAGATCGGGATAATAGTCGCGAGCCAACTCCAGGGCGGCTATGGAAAGATCGATATCTTCGTAACGCTCACATAGTTTGAGGAATTCGTGATCTTCTGCAAATTCTTCGCGTATTGTACCGAGGTTCATCAGACTGGTCGCATCCTGTTCTTACTCTATTCAGATCCTTCTATACCAGAGGCACCGACTCCCCTGTTGTTGAACGAGAACCGTTCAACCAGAACGCCTTGTATCGTACACACAGATTGGATCAGACACAATCGGAAAGACCTGAATCTGTGTTTGATGAAAAAAAGGAAAAATTCCCCGAGGAGAGCGTTTTCATGTTGTCAAAACTCCTCTTTTCCCCTTTGCCGAAGTCTCGGGCATTCGTGATGGGACCATCCAGCAGGAAGAGGGCAAACACAACACATTCTTATTGGGTTTTACCCAGAATGATCGTGAGTTTTTCCTTTTTGCCGTCCCTCAGAACGGTTATTTCCATTTCATCCCCCGGTTTTTTCTTTTTCAGGTAATCAACCAGTTGACCGAACGTATTGATTTTTTTTTGGTCACATTGAATGAGGATGTCGCTTCGTTCGACTCCCGCTTTTTGAGCTGGACCGTTGGGAGAGACCTCGGTAATCAGGCAGCCTCCATTGTTTGCGTTACGTCCGCGAATTCCGACATAGGCTTTGGAAGGAATCGGTTTCGTTTTTTTCTCTGCAGGTTTGTATCCGGCGTTGAGTGCTTCCCAGTCTTTCAAATAAACCTGCACCGGAACGTGAAAGTTGATACTGTTACTGGCACCGATCCGGCTATGGATACCCACCACTCGGCCGTGCATATCAAAAAGGGGGCCGCCGGAATCACCTCCGACGAGTGAGCAATCGGTTTGAACGGTCTTCGGTGTGACCGCGATCACCCGTCCGAGACGGATAACCGGCAAACGATCCACTTGATATCCATTTGGATGGCCAATCGCGATGACCCATCTTCCCGGTTTTGTGTACCGTGTTCGGGCCATTGGGACAAAAGGGAACGGGCCACTGCTTTCCAGACGAACAATGGCCGCATCCACGCTTTCATCAACGCCGGCCACCTTGGCAAAATACCTGCTTCCATCCGGGAAAATAATAGTCACTCGATTTCCAACTTCCCCCACGACATGAGCAGCGGTCAGCACATGGCCCTGCGGACTGACGACGACACCGCTGCCCTGACCGCCCCCGACTTGAATTCCAACTGTTGCCTTGCGATACAGGGGAGCCAATCTGGTTGTGACATCTTCAAATCGCTGTAGCTCTTGTACCGTTTTGGGTAAAGCGTCGTCCCAGTTATCCTTCACATCGGCAGGCCCCCCTTTTAACGCCTTGGCGGGAATTTTACTGAAATCAATCTCGCCTGTTCGGGGGGAATTCGTTATTGATTCTTCCGCCCGGATAATTGAACTTCCAGTGGCAGGCAGAAGAAAGCAGTAAAGCAGGATAATTCCCGTAGAGAAGATGGAGACTAAACGCCAATTCATAGATGACTCTCTTTTTGTTACTATCGGCCTGTCTTTTCGGTCTGTATATTGAAATTGCGCGCCAGGAAAATTTCTGGAGTTCGCATTTTGCGGTGACGATCTGTATGAAGCCGCTGTGCCGGTTTTCGAGACTCTCCAATCTGCTGGAGATTTATCAAACTGCGCATCACCAGGTACCAATTTACACGAACGAAACCGTTACCTCCTCGTAGCTCAAAAGCGATTTTCCTCGAAGGAGGTCACGTTACTATCTGAAACCAATCCGGGTTGACATCAGCCCGCCGGCAAGTCGTTGTCACCTGGCTATTCGAGCCAATTTCTTCCGATAAATCAATACGAATTACTAACCGATGAAAATTCAAACAACAAAAATTGCGGGTTGTGTCCTGGTTGAGCCACAGGTTTTCGGCGACGAACGCGGTTTTTTTATGGAAACCTTTCGTTCGTCACGATTCATCGAGCATGGTCTTCCCGGCAATTTTGTGCAGGATAATTTCTCACGATCCGTCCGTGGCACCTTACGTGGATTGCATTATCAAATTCGGGAGGCTCAAGGGAAACTTGTGCAAGTTGTAAGGGGCGAGGTGTATGACGTCGCCGTCGATTTGCGACAGGATTCCCCTACGTTCGGACAATGGGAAGCGGTGACTTTAACCGAAGCCGACCACAAACAGTTTTATGTCCCACCGGGATGTGCTCACGGTTTTTTGGTTCTGAGTGACTCAGCGGATTTCGCCTATAAGTGCACGAAACAGTACAACCCCGAAGCTGAACGGGTTCTGCTTTGGAATGATTCGGAACTTGCCATCGAATGGCCGCTAAGCGGTGAGCCAATTCTCTCCGAAAAGGATCGTGCGGGAACCCCTTTCCGTCGATGTGAAACCTATGCGGTCAGCCCGCAGGAGAAGGAAACGTCCAACAGGCAGTAGCCGCTTCACGCCTGTTCTTGTGTAGCGCAGGTAAAAACCGATGGCGAATTTTCACTGCCGGGACGAAATTGTGGCAACAGTTGACCAATGTTATTTTTCCGGGGTCTTTTGAGCCTTTTCAATTTTCCCCCACATGTGGCCCCCTTTGTCGCCGTGCTGCCAGGTTCCTGCGTAGCGATCCTTGTAGAACATGACCCGACACGTAAAAGTCCCCATTGTCGGGATGTTAAAGTTGGTCATCGAGACAACGGGGGTATCGCCCGCCCACTCAATAGGAACCGGAATCGGCAAGACAACATCGACATTCCCGTACTTGATGCGGGATTGAAAAATCCAGGTGTTGCCAGCCGCCTTGGTCACCTTTCGGATTTCATATCGTTCCGGATCACCAGCTTGATCCGGTTTATCGGAATCGACGGTAAAAAAGCCGATCAGAACGGTGTTTTCCATCCGCTTTGCGAATTCTTTTTCAGCAGGACTCTGCACCTGGTTGCCCGCTGGTTTATTTTCGTCAGCATATGCAAAAGGCAGCATGGAAAAAACAAAACCGAGAGAGAGCAGCATTCGAAAAGCCGGTTTGATCATCATCTTGAGGCTCCTTCTAAAGGCAGGACAGCAGACTGCACATCGCATCAACCACCTTTAAACATACGCGGGAGTGTGCCTCAATGCAAGCAGTCAATTGAATCCCTTTCGCCGTCAGGGCTGCTGTTTACTGTTCTCCTGTCATTGCTTTTCTGATCATAAAGGAAGATCGTTGACAGCCTCATATCGTTGACAGGCCCAACAGACGATCCTGGCATCAAATATCGTAATACATCATGAATTCATAGGGATGAGGGCGTTCTCGCAGCATGTGGACCTCTTTTTCCATTTTGTACCAGATCCAGGTATCGATCACATCTTCGGTAAAAACATCTCCTCGGAGTAAAAATTCGTGATCGTCTCTTAGGGCCTGTAACGACTCTTCGAAACTGATCGGAGTGTGGGGAACATCCTGCAATTCTTCTTCCGTCAGATCGTAAACGTCTTTGTCCAACGGAGGGCCGGGGTCGATTTTTTTCTGAATACCGTCCAGAACCGCCATCATAATGGCTGACATCGCCAGGTAGGGATTGCAGGAGGAATCCGGACAACGAAATTCAAACCGTTTGCTTTGTCGACTGGATGTATGAACCGGAATCCGGATGGCAGCCGAGCGGTTGCGAAAACTGTAGGTTAAATTGACTGGTGCTTCAAAACCGGGGACAAGACGTTTATAGCTATTGGTGGTAGGGCAGCAAAACGCCATCAAGGCGGGAGCATGATGTAAAATTCCCCCCATCGCATGCAAGGCGATTTCACTCAACCCTCCATAACCGGAATCGGCGAAAAGAGTTTCGCCCTGTTTCCACAATGAAAAGTGCATATGTAATCCGGAACCGTTCTCGCCCCATAACGGCTTGGGCATGAAGGTGACTGTTTTGCCCGCCCGAGCAGCCACATTTTTTACGATATTTTTCAGACGCAAATAGTTGTCAGCGGCGCTGAGCAACGGTTGATGGGCAATTTGGAATTCCGACTGACCGCCGGTCGCTACTTCGTGGTGATGGGCAGCGATATCGATTCCCGCATCCATCAACGCAAGCATCATCTCGGTACGCAGACTGTGGAGGGAATCAGACGGCGGGACAGGAAAGTATCCCTCTCTTTTTCGGATTTTATATCCGGCGTTGTTCATACCTCCGTTTTGGCTCTGGAGTTCGCCTCGCGTCCATTCTCCTTCTGAACTTTCCAGATGGTAATAGCCTTCGTTGATCTGTTGGTCGAAGCAGACGTTGTCGAAAATAAAAAATTCCGGTTCGAGACCAAACCGGGATTCATCGGCAATTCCGGTTGATTTCATGTAGGCGTCTGCTTTACGGGCAACATTGCGCGGATCTTTGGCATAATCAACACGGGTAATGGGATCCTGGATATTGCAGGTCAGGCACAATGTGTTTACCTGAAGCGGATCAATAAAAGCCGTTTCTGGCTGCGGCACAACCAGCATGTCACTTTCGTTAATCGCCTGCCAGCCGTACATGGAAGAAGCGTCGAAACTGAAACCTTCTTCAAATGCTTTCTCCGTAAGGACTTCCGTTGGAATTGTGAAATGTTTCAACGTGCCGGGAAAATCCATGAAACGTAAATCGATCGCTTTGATTTCACGCTCTCTACAGAGAGCCAAGACTTCTCTCGGGGTCATAATGGGGGCCTGTTTTCTCGATCAACAGCAAAGTGACTCGTTCTGTTTTGTTTCAGGTTGTTTGATGTTACTGTCGCACAACCTGGTCTGCTACCAGCAAACATTATACCAACATTGGACAATGCTTACATATTCAGCACTGTATTTCCTGGAAGGCTTTTCTCGAATAGTCGATTAAAATGTTCGGGAGAAAAAAGAGAGATTCCCGAAATGAGAGACCTTTGTTAGGATCCACGGCTTTTCGAGAACATGGACTGTATAACTGGATTGTTCCGATTCAATGCACCGATTTGTCATTCTGGAGCATGATTTTCCATTTCTGCATTGGGATTTCATGTTGGAAGTTGGAGAAACTCTGCAAACCTGGCGTTTGCTCCAGCAACCGTTACCCGGCAGTAGCGGGCGAGTGGGGGAGATTCGCTCGGATGCCGAGTTGCTTCCTGATCACCGGATCGAATACCTCGATTATGAAGGGGAAGTGAGCCGAAATCGCGGGACTGTTTCGCGATGGGATGCTGGCATGTATCTGTTGCTGACACAGACAGAAAATTTGTGGGAACTCCGTCTGGAAGGTCAGCGATTGCGTGGTTTTGTCTCTATTATCCCCAAAGCTGACAACTGGGAATTTCTGATGCTCTGCGATGAACTGGAAGGGTTGTAATCGTTGTGGTTTCCGACGCTGGTACACTGTTCCTGTTTTGAAAAGTTGAAAAATGGATCCGGCAGAATACAAAAAATATGTATGCGAACATGCGGTTTGGTTTCGTGGTCATCATCTGGAAAAATGGGAAACCATTGCTCAGGCAGAGCGGCGATTGGGCATCGTCTTTCCTGAAAGCATGAAGTGGTTACTGATGCAATACGGCTATTGGCGGGCGACGGGAGTTGCCGGGCTTCCCTATGTTGTGGGAGCGACTCTGGCCAATCGTCACCATTTCCCCAAAAACTGGATCGTGTTGGGACAGCCAGATTCCCATTTTGACGAAACATCCGGAAAGATTGCAGTCAATGAGCCGGGAGCGCGAAACAGGCCCCGTTTGCAAACTGAAACGGTCATTCTGGTTCTCTTCAACGAGTGTCGGTGGGATGGAAAGGCTGTCTTTCATTGCGATTGTCACGGCGAAATTATCAATCGTTACCCGGGGTTCACTGAATACACCATTGCCAGGCAACGACATCTTGCAAAAACTGCTGTAGGAGAATATCACCACTGTTTGCCCAGTTTTCACGTCTCGCGCGGAGAGCCACTTCTTGGGGGCGACAATTTTTTCAATTCGGAAGAACTTCAGCAACGACTACTGGAAACGGTCGTTTATCAGAACATTCAGACCGATGCACCGGGAAAGCTGGAAGATACATCGAAAGATGCCGAATGGAGGGGAAGGGATTCCCGTTCCGAGATGAAAAAAACATCGACAGCAACATTTGCCGAACATGTCGCAGCCATCATTGAGGATCGGCGAAGCTATTTGTCGCAGCACAAGGAATTGATTCCGAGAGTTTTTTTAAGCAGCAGTTCTTCACCCCGGCAGAGTCTCCACATCGAATCGCCTCAATTTGAAGGGCACCTTTTAATTGCAGAAGTGAGGGACGAAGTTTCCCACTCCCGGGAGGTCGGCTTGCAAAACGGAGATTATTTTTTATTCTCCGAGT
The DNA here is from genome assembly GCA_027080405.1 of Planctomycetaceae bacterium. GTDB lineage: Bacteria > Planctomycetota > Planctomycetia > Planctomycetales > Planctomycetaceae > Rubinisphaera. The sequence goes on along the minus strand of JALWSL010000684.1, from coordinate 3,246 downwards.
TGGATTGCCTGGGAATTGCCCGGGAGCAAATTGTTTCGTTGATTCGGGAAGTCGGGGCACAGAATGAGCGGGATTGGCTTGTCTGTTGGGTTCCGGATTCGCGGTTATCGGAAACGATTGCCCAATTGAGAGCGTGTTCCTGTTTTTCCAACGGTTGTTTTGTTCCCGCGAGCGAAGCACAGAATATCGTTTCACGCTTATCACGCGTTGCGTGAAACTTTTGTGGAACAGGTACGATCGGGCGCCGCAGCCTTTCCGGTCTCTGCTTGTTTCCGTTTGTTTCTGATTGTCTGGTATTCTCTGATGCTGCTGGTATCCTCCGGTTCTGTAAGGGGTGGTTGAAGAGTTGGTTCGATGATCGTTCAAGTCTCATTTATCTTCGAAAAGCAAAGTAGTGATTTCTAGGTCGGAGCATTAATGGAACGAGAACGATTGATAATAACCATTGATGGTCCTGCCGGGACCGGGAAAAGTACGGCGGCAAGGGAATTGGCTTCGCGCCTCGATCTCCCGTTTCTCGATACCGGAGCAATGTACCGGGCGGTAGCCTGGCGATGTCTGAAAAATGGAATTTCTTTCGATGATGAATCGCAAATTGTGAAACAGGCTCGGCAGATCAGGTTTGAGTTTTCGAAGAACCGTCTTCTGATCGATGGTAATGATCCCGGGGACGAACTGCGAAGTGATAAAATCAGTCAGGCGGCTTCGGTCGTTGCGACATTTCCGGCAGTTCGAGAGGTTCTTGTTGAGCAGCAGAGAAAACTGGCGGGCGAATACTCGCTTGTTTCAGAAGGACGGGATCAGGGCACCGTGGTTTTCCCGCAGGCCAGCTGCAAATTTTTCCTGACAGCTTCCCCCGATGTTCGTGCGGAAAGACGCTGGAATGATCTGCGGGCAGACAATCCGGGGATCAGCAAGGAAATGATACTCAAGGAAATAGAACAGCGCGATGAACGCGACCGGAACCGCAAGGCGGCCCCTCTCAAACCGGCCGGGGATGCGATAATTATCGATAATTCAAACAAGACCCGGGAGGAAGTTGTCAACCTGATGGTAGAGAGCGTCCGCAAAACGATGCAACTGCCCGGCTGACGATTTGACAACAGTCGAAAAGAAAGCGGCCCGTCCCAAACAGGGAGCAGGCCGATCGACCGTAACATCTCCAACTTCACGTTTCCCCGTCGATCGCTTCAGGCATGCTTCAATCTGATTGATTCAGGCTGTTATGCAGTCCTTATTGCCCTGTTTCGACCAGTTCCTTTTTCTTCTCAGGAGCAAGGGGATTTCTGCTGTATCCACCGGCGTAACCTCCTTTGTAGAGGTATTCACCAGATTGATCCCGCAACCCGTTGGCGATGGTGCCCAGCAGATCGACCTCGTGGGCTTCAAACTGTTCCAGTGCCCGTTTGATGGAGGGTCTGCGGTTTTTGTGCATCCTGACCACCAGCATGACCGCATCGACGGATTGTGCGAGAATGAATGGATCGGAAACCGCCAGAACCGGAGGGGTGTCGATTAACACGAAGTCGTATTCCCGGGCGGCTTCCCCAAGCAGGTAGTGAAGTTTCGCCGAGGAAAGCAACTCGGCCGGTTTCGAGGGGATGCTCCCTGCCGTCAGGATGGAAAGATTCTCGATGTCCGTCTTTTGCAACGCGTCGTTCATCTCGACTTCCCCATTGAGCGTTTCACTCAGACCGACGTCTTCCCTCAGGCCGAACAGGCGATGGATCATTGGTCGTCGCAAATCGGCATCGATAAGCAGAACTTTCTTTCCAGCCTGTGCGATGGAGATGGCCAGGTTGGCGATACAGGTGGTTTTCCCGTCTCCCGGTTCTGCGCTGGTGAATTGCACAATTCGCGCGTTTGCATCGCCTGTTCGAACGAAGAAGGTTGATCGCACAGACCGGCACGCTTCAGCTTCGGGCGAAGCGGGATCGTGATAGTAGTACAACATCGGCGAGAGCCCGGTTTGTCGAGCTGCTTCGAGATTCTTCGCGGGATTCGCAATCGCGGGAAGCGTCCCCAAAATCGGAATCGTGGTGATATTTTGCAGATCATTCAATGATCTGATCGAGGTATCCCTGATTTCTCGCAGGAAGAGCAGACCATAAGCCGAGGCCAGTACAAAGACGATACATCCCCCCAAAATTTTGATGATCCGCTTGATATCGTTCTCTGCGCGGGCAGGTGATATCTGCTGGAGCATATATCCCTTGTCGCGCACCAGGGTCAGTTCTTCAATGCGTTTGACGACAATATCGTGAATGGACTTGATCCGCTTCAGTTCATCGCTGAGGATCTGATCTTTGGCCTCATATCGTGAAAACTCTTTCGCTTTTTCTGCAGATTCCTGGTACAGCTTTTCCAACTCTTCGATTCTGTTGTTCAGCACCTGTTCCTGCTGCTTCATCGCGATCAGATAGGTTTGAACCGGGTCTTCAACGGCAGGTTGGGTTTTGCCGTCTTCCGTGATTTTTTCCGTGGGCAGGTCGATTCCCTGTTGATGGTAGTAGGAAACGACACGCCGCATCCGTTCACGAACATTGAGAACTTTCGGATGTTGGACATCGAACCGTTCGAGCAATTGCTGTTCTTCCAGAATCAGTGGAAGCAGTTGGGAATCGAGTTGCTGTTTCTGAGTGTCTCCGGTAACAACGGTTTGAGTGTTTGACTGTTGATCTTTCTGAAGGAAAGTTTTCACCAACAGCAGGAGAGCTTCGCGGGATTCGCCTCGTTTGATCGCATCGCTGAGTGTGGAAACACGGGAAGCGACTTCCTGACGCAACAGCTCCACTTTGACCCGCTCGGAAGCAATCGCCTGGACACGTTGCTGGTGAATGTTCATTACATCGTTCGGGCCGGCCGCTGCCCCCGGAGGTGCTTTCCAGATCAACGGAGCGTTTTCGCGAAACTCCTGATACTCGGCTACTTTTTCCTGCAGACGGGGTTTGAGTTCTTCGTTGATCTGCCTGAGAAGTCGTGACAGTTCGTTGTAGCTGTCTTTCGCGTCGTCTTTCAGGAATTCATCGTATGCCTTGATGACAGCGGTCAGGATGATCTGGGCGTCTTCCTTGTTTTTCGATGTATATTGCAAATCGAGAATATTCAACTGATGATGATCTTCCCCGGCCGTTCGGGTGATTTTCAATCCTTCGATGATGTCCTGTCCCGGATCGTCGCTTCCTTTCAGACTGGGGAGTTCATCCAGTTTGGAATCACGGATGGCCCGCTCGACCACTTTGGGGC
>JALWSL010000683.1:662-3074 GCA_027080405.1 Planctomycetaceae bacterium | reverse complement strand
CGGTTGTTCCTTGCGGTATGGCGATTTCAATAATACTCGAACTTCAACAACAGGCGATTTCAACAATAAAGGTGGTATTGAATGCTGGTTTCGTACAGTTCCAAAGCGTCTATTTTCCTGTTTGCCGTTTCTATCTGTCTTGCCTGCTCGTTGGGCCTTTCATCAGCGGGTCTTTCATCGGCGCTGGCGGAAGAACCTGCGCCCGGAAAGAAACAGACCGACTGCGAAAAGTGGATTTCGCTGTTTGATGGAAAAACACTTAATGGTTGGAAAAAAACCAGCTTCGGTACGGAAGCGGATGTTGTTGTCGAAGACGGCACCATGATCATTGAAATGGGGGCCCCGCTGACGGGAGTCACCATGACGGATCAAGCCTTCAAACCGCTCCCGAAGGTTGATTACGAGATGAAACTGAAGGCGAAGCGGCACACCGGAGGAGATTTTTTTGTAGCCCTGACGTTTCCGGTGGAAGAAGAATACTGCTCGTTGATTCTGGGAGGTTGGGGAGGCAGCGTGATCGGGCTTTCCTGCCTGGACGGTTACGATGCCTCTGAAAATGAAACAACAGATTATTTTCCATTCAAGAACGGGCAGTGGTACGACGTCCGTCTGGTTGTCACCAAAGACAGAATCGAAGCCTGGCTCGACAAAAAAAGAATTGTCAATGTCGATATTTCCGACAAGAAACTTTCCACCCGGATCGAAGTGGAACTTTCCCAGCCGATCGGTTTGGCCACCTTCCAGACGACAGCTCACATCCGCGATTTCAAAATGCGGCCGCTACCCCAAAAGAAGAAATAGTCGCTTTCCTGCCTGACGGGATTGGCCCCGACTGAGGTTCGCGAGGCGATATTTGATGAGGCCCGGGTGGTGCTTCCGGGCAACATGGACGAAGCAGATCTGCAACATTCTGTCAGAATAATTTCGCCAATTCGGTTCCAATTTTGAAAAGGGCGGACGAAGCCGCTTTTTTCTATCGCCAAACGGGTCTGTATCGCGACCGGTTGTAACGATTCAAGTAGTTTTACCGGTTTGATCCTGGCGGGTTCAATTCGATCAGGGGAAATGACGGAGGTCGCGTTCGACGGGCATGAATTCTGCTCATATTCGTCTTAACGTCTTTTTAACTTTCAGGAACCGTATGCCCGGAAGATCCCGATAGATTCCAGGAATAGAACATTGAAGTTATCTGAAGCCCTTGATCTTTCTGCCCGCATGATGGCCAGGGCCGGACATCTTATTGATGCAGAACAGATGGTTGAGGACAAGGCCCTGCACCATTACTGGATATTTTCGCGTGATCTGGCCAATCATTGGCAGCAGAATCTGTCGATCTGCCAGAAGGTTCTGGCTCAGGGAGATCCTGTCCGTTCGCGACAGTGCTGGCTCGAGTATGAACCGGATTTGCGTGAAATTTTGCGTGCCGATCTGTTGCACCGCAGTTGGTACACCATTTTGCAGGCAGTCGACAGCGAAAAGAATGTTTGCCACTGTGAGCCGATCAGCCGTAGCGTTCTAGGCAGCCAGATGCAGGTCAGGACACGAGCGTTGAAGCTGATTCTTTCCGGTTATCAAATTGATGCAGCTCGCATGAATCGCCTGAATGAAATTCGCAAAAGTGCGGAAGCCTGGTCCGATCTGATCTGCTCCCATTTGGCCATCCGCTACAACATTCAGGGAATTCTGTTCGATGAAAAAAGGGCGGCCAGATGGGCAAAACAGCCCCTTGAACATCTGCTACCGGAATTAACCCTTTCTGTTGATCAATCCCGACCGGTTGATCAGAATTGGATACGTCTGTCGCGGTTTCAGGATACCAACAGGCTTGATTCATTACAGAAATTGGCCTGCACGATGATTGATTGCTTTCCCCCTTCCGCGTTCGATCAGGATGGGGTATTACGCCCAGTATAAACGGGAAGTGGGCGTGTTTCTGCGATAATTCTGGCGAAACCGGGAACTAAACGGTTCAATTCAGTTGACGAATGAAGCAAAAAAGATCATCCTACCGGCTCTGGAACGGATCTTTTTTTGACGGTTCTGTCTGTTGCGGTTTGTGTCCACAGAAGAACGGTCGAATCTTGTCATGTCGGGATATATCGAGGAATTATGGCTTCACGAGCAAAAATTGAGAAACAGAAGCGAAACGCTTTGCTGATTGCAAAATACGAAGAAAGACGGAAAGCCTTGAAAGAAGCAGGGGATTACGAGGCTTTGGCCAAGCTGCCACGCAATTCCAGCAGGACGCGGTTGAGAAGGTTGTGTCAACTGACGGGGCGTCCGCGGGGCAATTATCGTAAATTCCAGGTTTCGCGTATCATGTTGCGGGACATGGCGTTGGACGGGGTGATTCCCGGCATGCGGAAAGCGAGTTGGTAGCCTCAGGCAACTTTGCGAAACCGATTGCAGAAA
>JALWSL010000683.1:0-652 GCA_027080405.1 Planctomycetaceae bacterium | reverse complement strand
GAAACAGACAAGCACTCCACTTCTTCAGGGTGGGGTGCTTTTTCTCTGTATTGCCGGTCTGCTTCCAGGCAATGATTTCATTTCATTTGGAACCGGGTCTGTTTCCGTTTGATTATTCTGGTTGGTTATTCCTGTTCGTTTTCAATTTGCGAGCGAATTTTTGCCAGATCTTTGAGTGCTTTTTCGGAAAGCTCGGGGGCAATTTTTTTCAGATCGCGCTGGAATTCCGAGGTGGTCGGCTTCTTCATGACGTCCTGTCCCTGTTCTGGCTGAACCGGCATGGCCTCCCCTTCGGGAAGCAGGCGTGGTTCGGGCGTGATTCGATTCACCTTGTTGCCTTTTGTGGGAAATGCATCGCCAATCTGCTCTGTTTCTGGCGACTGCAGCGGGGGAAATTGTTGGGGGTCGGCCAGAAAATCGGGGTAGAGACTGCTGTTTATCCCGCCTTCGCCAACAGGTTCGTGACGAAGTTTGCGTGCGACAGGCTGATCTACGTGAATTGGGCCGGGGATTGAGCGGGCAATAATCAGCCCACTTCCGGAACCGATCATGAAACCGGCGATCCATATTGTCAATATCTGGCGATTCATCGCTGATTTTCTCCGATCACTCACTCTCTCCGGTTACTCACTCGTTTTGATCACTCATGAAT
>JALWSL010000682.1 GCA_027080405.1 Planctomycetaceae bacterium | reverse complement strand
CAACGCGGTTGTGGCTTTGTGACGCAATCCGACATACGATGAATTCAGATGGCGCAATAATTCAACCGTCAAACCGCTATCGGTTTCAATGATTTCGGCCAGTTCCTTCAGGGACGAATCCGGATTTTTCGAGCGTTCCATGAATTGGGTGACTGCAACCGGTAGTGCAGGCAGCTTCAAAGTCGGAGGAAGGATCGAGATCGTCAGGTTTTCAAGCTTCTCGTCCAGCAGGCCCTTCCAATCGATCGATTGCTGTTTCTCCATTGTAAAACTGTTCCTGATTCTCGAATTCCCATGACAGATCAATTGCTGCATGCAGCACCAAGTCATCTTCAACTCTTAATTATCAGATTCGTGCATCAACATAGTGCGACAAAATAGTGCGACAACGGAGCACGAACCACGAAAAGACAACCTCCAATTCAAGGCCTGGAAAGGCACTAGCTGGTAGCAGAGACCTCGACTGCGATCTCTTTCTGACGTTTTTCCAGTCGGCGTTTCAGCGTGAGGTGATGAACGCGATCTCCTCCCATTTCGTAGAACTGTTCTTCAACCCGCTCGGCAACTGCCTGCATATCAAAACTTTTCCAGATCGACTGCAATTTCAGCAACTGCTCCATCCCCTGTGGCGACTGTTGCAGTGCATCGGGAAGCAAGGCTGACAGGGCAACGGCTGCAACAGGGGTTTGTGCGTAATCGGGCTCCATCAAAATTGCCAATCCCTTGTGATGCAAGTAAAGACAGCAAACGATTTCATCAGGGAATTCCCATTGGGCGGTAATGTGTGCGGCAGCGACAGCGTGGTCCCAACCGAGTTTCTTCTGCTCATAGGCCGTCAGGATTGTTTGCTCCTCGCCATTCCGGTCGACAAAATCGGTGTACTGTTCATACATGGCGGAGGTGAGCACCGGAAGCATGAAGTCCTGCAACATCGACGCCGCATAGGCGATTTCCGTATCTGCATGGAGAAGCGCTGCAATTTCCTTGGCGAAAATGGCCCGTTCCATATTGGCAGCCCAAAAATGTTTCAAGTTGATCAATTTCGATTGGCACCCGGACATTGCTTCTTTAACTGCCATCGTCAGGACAGATGTTTTCGTACGGGGGATGCCCAACAAATTGATTGCCTGTTTGACCGAAGATATTTTGGAGCGAAAACCGTATATGCTGGAATTCACCATTTTCAAAACTTCAACCGTCAACCCGCTGTCACTTTCCAGAATTCCAGCCAACCGATCGATTGTCACATCTTCCTCGCTGGCAGCCTGGTTGAAGTCACTCACCGCCTGGGGTAGCATCGGTAGTTTGAATTGAGGCGGGAGTTCGAACTTTTCATCCCCCAACAACTCTTCACGACATTGTTTCCAGTTCATCAATCAATCTCGCTTTCTCCAATAAAACGATTGCAACGGTTCTATCGAAATGACAACCTGACGGACGTTTGCTTCCCATTCAGTCTGTAGTACGCCTGTTCCCATCACAAGATGGAGGCCATCAGGTGCCCAATTCGCCGGAAGTTCCCGATTTTTTCCTCATTTCACTCACTGCTAAAACATAGTGCGCACAAAACCAGATGCCTGCCCTTTTTCCCCAATGGAAACAATATCTCTGTTTTTGATCGCTGTTTTTGAAGGATGGATTCCCGGATTCCCGTTGGTAATCGATCAGCCTGCCAGGAACTCTTCCTGTTTGAGTGAAACACCTTAAACGAACTGCGGCACTTCTGCTTCTGTCTGCATGGTAGATGCGCATACCAGCCGTCGAGCGTGAACAGCCCGAAATGGACAATTCCCCATCGCAGCTGTTTCCTTATCGCGGTCGTTACATTGTCGCAGTTGTTACCGTGGAACCTGCTGCCGAATATCCCCAGTAGCAAAGCGGAGGGAATCCGGTCATCTCGGCAATGGTTACGGTTCAACAACGGGAGAACGGGGAGCGAAGCCGAAAGAGGATTCCATCCACTGACCGCAGGAGCAACCGCCGCCGCCTTCGGGAGAGAGGATCAACCCGGCTGCGGGGATGCTGCTGAGCCAGCAACTGGAACGTAGTCGAGTCCAGTCGGTTACGTAGTCGCTTCCCATTTCCCACATGGAAAGCTTGCTGCTTCCCCGATAGAGAATGGCTTTTTCTGTCGCGGCGTAGGTTCCACATTTACGGCCGATCGCACCGCCCATCATGTTGCTTTCCAACAGTTTTCCGGTTTTCAGATCGTACACATTCGGCACCTGATAGACTTTGCCGGCAACAACTGCCGGGTGCTGATTATGGGCACCGTGATTGTCCCGAACCCATTTCTGTTTGACGTGCCATTCCTGCCTGCCGGTCTCGGCATCATAATTGTAAACGTGATATTCGCCAAAAGCTGAAGAAGAAATGACCAGCCGACCTTCTGCATAAACAAGATAGAAGACGACGCGTCCATCAGCCGTATCGATCGGCTTCTCCCAAATAACATTTCCGGTCTCAGCATCGAGTGCGACAAGGTATTGATCTTTCCAAAGCATTTCCTTGGCAACTCCATTGTTGCGACCTCGTCGCCTGTCTTTGGCGGAGAGCATTCTGGCACGTCCACTAACCATCTTTTTTACTTGCGGATTTCGGGATTCCACGAAAAAGACGCGTCCATCCCCCGCTGCAATCGACGTATTGATGATCGCTCCATTGCGGTAGATCCAGGCTTTTTTTCTGCTCTGTTTGTTGTAGGCGAACAGGTCGTCGCTGACGACTTTGTCGGTGCCGTCTCCCGGGGATCCCTTGCCATCGTTCCAGCGTTCACGTCCCCAGAATTCGGTATAGATATCTCCCTGTTTGACGCTGCTGCCGAACAGCATGTTGCCAACATTGGCAATGTACCCCCACTCGTGAGTCAACTGTTTTTTTTCGTCAGGCAATTCCAGAACGGCTTTCCGCTTTCCGGTATAGCCATCGATCACCCAACATTCGCCCTTGATGACGACATAAAGCTGGTTCTCATCCGCGCACCAGTTCGCTGCATCCCGCGGAATGTTGGCTCGACGCAAATCTCCAATCTCCAACAGCCACAGAAAAGCCCCGTTATAGGCATCGAGCGCAATCATGCGGTTCATTCCCTGATGGAAAAGACGACCATTGACTGCCAGCGGCGCAGAAAGACGGGCTTGCCGGTCGATTCCGAAATCCGCACCGGGTAAACCGATCCACTGCACTTCCAAATCGGTTGTGCGTGTGACTCCAGCCAGTTTTTCCCCTCCATAAGCGCGGTTGCCCGCATCTCCATACTGATGGGTCCACGTTCCCGCACCGGGAATATCCCCCCGTTTTGCGACAGCCCAGATACCTGAACTCGACTTGACAGTTGAGGCCTTCAAGCCTGTTTCCGCCATCCACCTTTCAAGATCCTGTTGATTCAGGCGAGGCTCGATACCGGCTGGCTGCCCCAGATAAAGTGTTCCGCCAGCCGGACGTAAAACACGGGCCACTTCTCTGGCCGAGCCGATCGGTTTGCCCTGCGTGATGAGCGAATCGGAAACGATCAAATTTGCAAAATCTCTTGTCACCGGCAGCTTGTCGAGCGATTTCACATGGTGCACCGTAATTCTCGAACCGTAGGCGTTCGCTCGGCTCAACTGTTTTCTCACCTTCGCGACTCGATTTTCATCATCATCAAATCCGACGACGTTCAATTCGCTTTGTCTGGCGAGTTGATAGGCGAGTTGCCCATCTGCGAATCCGTAAACCAGACAATAACCCTTTGTGATCCCGGTTTCGTTCAGAATTTTTTTTGCGATCGCCTCATACTGTTTTGCCATTTCGTCTTGAGGATACGGCGAGGGGGTCTCGGGCAGTGGTCGCGGGCAATAATTGAATGTGGTATCGAGAGCATACTTTTTGCTGTGCAATTCCTGTCCACTTTTGATGATCGAAATGCGATAGTCGTATTTCTGCCTCTGTTTCAGTCCGCTCAGTCGTACACGATGTTTCCGTTTCCGTTTTTTATCCTGAATCTGCCGATCCATCAGGCCAACTTCGCCATATTCCAGCAACGTCGGTTGATCAGTCATTGTTTCCCAACAGATGACAACATCGCCATTCGGTTCGTACCACGCATACGGACTTCTGGCCAATCGATACGGAACCGGCTTGGTGGGCATGACGGGCAATTTATCCTTCTTGGCTCGAAAACGTGCCCGTATCTGTTCCGGCGAAGGAACCTGACTCGAAACCGCCACTTCGTGGATCATTCCCGTCAAACGATGATATTCGTTGGAATCGTGGTAGGCGCCAATTTCGTAGAATGTATCGCCTGCCGGGTAATACAGTTCGCCGGAACGGGAGTCATCGGAAGCAGCAAGTTTTCCATTGACGTAAAGGCGATGCGATTTTCCATCGTAGGTGCCGACAACATGATACCAGTTGCCGAGGGTGAATTCCGAATCGGCCGTCAGGTATGTCAGTCTCTGTTTATCAGTTGTTGCAATCGCGAAACAGAAACGATTCTTCTGAAATCCGAGCAGCCAGCCCGATTCGTCCTGTCCATTGTCGTGAATCAATCCGACAATGCCTCCCCACTCCATCGCGCGATTGACATTCACCCAGGCTTCAACAGAGATATTCTTTTTCGGTAAATTCACCAAGCTGCTTTTTTCGGCAATCATGATCGAATTGGAGGTTCCATCGAGAACGATCGCGGGTAACTTCCCTTTTTTCTCAGGAGTGAAAAAAGCCTCTCCCAGAATCGTTCCGTTTGGGCCACTTTCCGATTTCAGTGTTGTGCCTGCAACGTGATCCCGTGAGAAAACCCAATGGTGATCAACCGAAACTTTTTCCCCGGCAAAGACCGGGAAGCCCGTCATCAGCAAAAGAATCGCAACAGGTTGAGGGATGATGATGTTTCGTAACATGAGAAAAAAGTCCATGACATTCTGATAACACGACAGGCGAGACAGTCCCCGGTACAACAAGGGCGTCTCGGCACAACAAGGGGATCCTGAAAACATTGTCCCAAAAGGATCGCATTATATCCATTAGGCGAAAAATATCCTATCGAAAGATCATCTTTTCCGGCGGCCCGAAAATGGGAACCCGTTCAGTGCTCCCTCTATCTGTTCACGGTCTGATCATTTGTTTGAAAAGGTTGTTTTCAGGGTGCTGCCCGCAATATTTGCAGAATCTTGTATTCGATTATTTATTGCACAGAACGTGCAGCTTAACAGGATCGGACTGTTTTTTTTACCTGGAAGCACGAGAAGATTGTGCAGCTTGCCTGACCGGAACGAGCATCATGATCGATACCAAATTGGCGTCGAAGAATGTTTCCCACATCGTCTGACTGGTCTGGAGAGGTCGATTATTCCTGTCGATACGGACAGACAGAGAGTGTGGTCTTTCCAGGGATATCGGTTTGACATCATGCAATGGAAGTGCGGACAACATCGCGAGGATCGCGGTGATGTTATCAGGGAGGGTGGTGACTAGAGAGATTGTCTTGTTGGACAATTCTGCCGGATTGGCGAAGAAATAAAGCTGTCCCAAGTTCGAGACTGCGGGCAAACCTTAATCGAAACAGGAAGGCTTTATTGACCGTCGGATCCGGTGTGAATTTTGAACAATGTCGTCTTTCGAACAAGGAGCGTAGCCATGAAAATCGTCAAGATGATGACGATGCTGACTGTTGTGCTTGGCATGAATGTCAATGCGGATGCAATGAGTTGGTCGAAACTGAAATTTTGGAAAAAGAAAGAGGTTGCCTGCGTTGATGTTTGTGTTGAAGACTGCATCGATTCCTGCATAGAGGCAGACTGTGCAAGGGATTCCTGCTGGTCGACACTTCATCAGAAGTTGTTCGCTGCGCCGAAACACTGGCTGGCGGATGTTTGTCGAGGAACGTGTTGCAATGTTGATGTCCATTCGAGCTGTGTGGATAATTGTGTCCCGGATTTCTGCTGTGAAGAAACGTGTATCGGCGGCGATTGTGTCGATCTTGGCAACACCTGCGACGATAATCGCAGACTCGCCCAGTTGATTTACACGTCGCAAACGGCCTGTGATCCTCGTGATCGCAAAAAAGCGGTGCATCGTATTGGCAGTCGATTCGATTGCCGATGCCATCCGGAAGTAATGTGTGCACTGACTTACGCCTTGAAAGATTGCAACGCTCATGTTCGTGCGGAAGCAGCTGACGAAATCGGCGATCAGTTGCGCAAAAGAGACTGCTGCTGTTCACCGGAGGTTGTTCAAGCTCTCCGCTGTGCGTTGAATGACGAATCACGATTCGTTCGTCGGGAATCTGCCCAGGCTTTGAGACGCTGTGGAATCAAGGTTCGACGTTTCAGCTGGCTTTACAGAAAAAACTGTGATGACGGATGTATCGATGACTGCTGTGTCGATGACTGCATCAATACGTGTTGTGTTGATGATGGTTGTACTTTGCCACGCTGCGTTACCGATGAGTGGATTGCCGCTCCTGAAAAGACCGCTCCTAAAAAAGCGGCTCCAGAAGTGACAGCTCCAAAGCAGAAGAAAAAGGTGGCTCCAAAGCCAAAGGCGAAAAAGCCGGTTCAGCTTCCCAAGCCGAAAAAAGCTCAGCCGCAGAAGATCAAAAGCCCGAAAAAGCCGGTTCCGGCTCCGAAGGCGGCTCCCAAAAGTAAATCGAAGAAGGATAAATATGTTCCTGATGATGATGCAACAAGCTTCATTATGCCGAACGTCGATATCCAAGAATTACTTGGAGCCAAGTAATTGATTGATCAAACCTGATCCCTTTCGGAGAAATCCGGAAGGGATTTCTGTTAATCTTCTCGCCAGGGAGTTTCTCTTCTTCCCGCGCAGTAAACAACGTACGGCAACACGTAAATACGAGTGGGCAGACTCGGCTCGGAAGACAACAAAATACCTTCATTGCAGTTTACTTTTTCGTATTTTGTATTTCGTGTGGGAGTGGGAACCGGCCATTCATCGCCGTGTGATCCTCTGGCTGCGATCATCGCTTTGACCGGACGAAGTAGGAACCGAAACTCTCCGGCGAAAAAAACTTTCGGTAATAAAGAATCAGATTCGTGGATACGACAAACGTCATTGAGAAAACAATCAAAGTGCTGGAGAAAAATCATTCCAGCATTTCGCAAGCTGTGCTTGTTCACGCATTGAATGTGTCAGATGAAGAAATCAGCACCCGGGCTGCTCTCAGCCTGCTTTATTCCGGTTCTGGATTGGGCAAAACCGAAATCATTCGCAATATCCATCGGCTAGCCCCCGAGGTCACAGAGGAAATTTCGGCCAATGCGGATCTGATCCGTTTCTCTCTCCACGAATGCCTGGGGCACGGAACCCCCGAACTGGCGATCAATGCACTGCACACGATCAAGGCGGCCAAGCTCTACGAAGAAGTGCCAGCCATGTTGCAGTACATGCGTCGTACGAAAGGCGAACTTGTCCAGCACGCAGGTCAACTTTTCGAGAAGATGATCGACGAACTCTACGACCGAAAACAGCAGAGTGATGCCGCGGAAAACGAATGGCTTCGAACGTCTATTGAAACCGTCTTGGGAGCGATTGCCGAAGAGGTCAGTCATCTTGATCGTCTAAAACATCCCCGTTTACTCTTGCAATCGATCTTCATTCTCTCGCACCCGGGACAGAGCATTCCTCGAATGCTAATTCGAAATTCCGATTCGCACACTCTTTCGATTATCTGGAACATCCTCTGTAAAGAGCGACACCCGGGAATTTTGCATTATCTCACGGATTCCCTCAAACAGAAATATGTCCACACCAAAGTGTTGATGATTCTTTCCGAACGGCGGGATATCGAGTTCCGAATGCACCTGATCAACTCGGTTCCGAAGCATCCTACCGTCAATCAGGAACGTAATTACAAACGCCTGGATTCACTTCACTGGCTGACAGAAGATGTTTATCTATGGGACACGATCCCGGAACAGGCGCAGGGAAATTTGGTCAGACTCATCGAGTTGATCGGAATTTCAGAACGTGAAAAAATTGGACTCTATGAACAGGCTCTCCAGTTCGGTTCTGTGGAGGCGAGAAAAGTTGCCGCGGAATTCAGGTACTCAATCGATCAGGATCGTTACGAACAGTACATCTTGGAAGCCTTGCACTCCCCTGACCCGGAAATTGAAGCGTGGGCCGTTTCTGAATTGAAGCACACGAAACTGCCTGATAAATCGCGACTGTTGATCGAACGACTGGATAGTCCCCATGAAGTCGTTCAGGAGCAGGCCCGCGAATCACTGGAAATGTTCGACCTGCAGCACGCGATCGAATACTGCGAAACGGCCCCATTATCCGCAGGCAAAAAAATTGCGGAGTTGCTGTTGAAAATAAACCCCGGTGCCATCCGGGAATTGAGCCGCGAATTGGCCAACCCGATACGAACCAGACGACTGCGGGCCGCAAGAGCGGTTCAAGTTATGGGGCTTCAGGATCAAGTTCAGGAGGCCTTGATCGAATTACTTTACGATACAGATCCCATTATCAGGCGAACTGTCGTCGAAATCCTCGCCGAGTCTCCCTCACCACAGGTTGTTTCGTCCATATCCATGTTGATTGACGACTCCAATCCCCGTGTTCGCAGCACGGTCGAAAAAGTGTTACAGGATTTAAGACGTCATGAACCAGAAAACCTTCCTGATATGAAGCCAGAAACCTTATGAACGAACCACGCACCAGTGGTGGTTCATGGCCTGTTTGAAGTTTCCAGATAAGAATGTTGAGGATATTGCAAAATGTTACTGTTCTCCGCCGTCTTGGCCAATCTGTCGGAAATTGCAAGAATCAGCAGAAGTTATGGAAGCGAAAAATACTACATCATTTTCTTCTCCGTACTGAGTGCCTTCGTCCTTTTGTGGATTGTCATGTACCTGCTCGAGTTGAAAAAAACTCCGGCTGCGGGCAAGTCGACCAAAGTAGTCGTCCCGCTTTTCACGCAACTTTGTCAGGCACATGAGCTCTCGGCAGAACAATCCAGGCTCCTGGCAGCGATGACGGAGCAAGCAGGGCTACAACCTCCTGAAACGATCTTCATCGACCCGTCACTTTGGACTCATTGCCTTGAAGAATACAAGCAGAACCGTGAATCATTACTGGAAGTAATGCAGAAACTGTTTGGTTCGGCCAGGGTTCTACGATGGTTTCCAGATTACGAATGCAAACCGGATTGCGAATAAACGCCGACGTCGCGATGCTTCTGCAAAAGTGAGCAGAGGAAACGATGAACGAACAGTTCAGACAGCGCTGAACTCTATGACTTACCTGTTTGTGGCTCAATACTGCTCAGTATCAAGCTGCTATTCACCAATTCGAGCTGCTATTCACCAATAATGTCGCTGGCGGGCGCCTCGACAGGGGCTGTCAGTGTACCACGATCTCCCGGCGTAATGTCCAGCTGCCCGCTTGCATCAGGCGAAATGTTCTTCAGAAGGACAACCAAAAGAATAAAAACGGCCAGTATCACCAGAAATGTGAGTATTCTCGCCAGGAAGCGATCCATCTTCCGACTTTGTGAGGCTCCCGCGCCTCCGAGATGGTTCGGTATCCCGTCAAATGATTGCGAACTTGGGGGAGGATATCCGCCCGGCAACCCGGAATCGGGCGGTAACAGTGAAGGCTGATCAGGTTGTTGGTCGTACGTTTTTGCCATCTCAGCACTTTTACAAAAAAATCCGCTTGAAAAAAAGATTGCAATCAATTTGACATTTTTCAGTTGCAGAAGATTGCCAGCAACCCTTTATCTCGCGAAAATGCTTTCAGCGGGTGTCCTGTCGATCAAGCCAAAGACCCGGGGCTGAAATATCTACTCCTTCCGGCTATCATGTGACCGTACGCCAGTGAGACGCCAAAGTGTAGTTAAGCCCCTCATCACCAGACACACACCGTTCAGTGTATCAGTTTTTTTGATGATTGCCAGCAAAACAGTACTGAACTGATGAATTATGAGAACTTCCCGTCAATCAGTCCAGATGCCCGTTTTTATCCCTTGGGCTGCGATGTTTACAGGACTGGGGTTACTACTAGCTGAATTATTAACCGGCTACCTACACAAATTTGTCCCTCAAGTGGTCGTTTGGGGGGCGTCTTTATTGCTGCTTTTGATTTCTGTGTGGGGCATGAAGACCCTGCTGGAACGGCGAAGTTTCGCACAGACACAGTCACGTCCCACAGGGTTCGGAAATGGTGTATCGCTTTCTACTGGTTCAAAACAGCAAGCTCATAATCTGTTTCGATTGCCGATCGAGGGACAAATTTATATTGCCATGCTTGCCATTATGCTTCTGGGCGCCCTGTTCGGAAAAACAAATACTTTAATGCTGATTTTCGCCTTCATGGCTGGCCCTTTCATCGTTAATGGTGGGGTGACATTCGCCATGACGCGCAAACTGTTTCTTACCCGGAAGCTACCCAAACGATTAATGGTCGGGGAGCCAACATCGATCGAAATGACCGTCACCAATAAAAAGCGGTTCATTCCCTCGGCTCTCATTACTGTCGAAGACCAGATTGTCGGGCCCAGAGAGCAGTTGAATGGAAAAATCGTTTTTGCCCAGATTCCAGCCCGCGCTTCCCGCAAAGGTCAGTATCAAATTAGGTTCATGCAACGGGGACGTTACACGTTGGGGCCAGTTCGAGCGACTTCCCGGTTTCCTCTCGGAATTGTCGAGCGTGGACAGTTGATAAACCTGCAGGATGAAATTCTGATCCATCCACGAATCGGTGTGCTGGCACGTCGGTGGGACAGAAGTTCCCGGGAAGGGAATGAAGCAAGCCGGTATTCGAAGGGAAAGGCCGGCCCGCACCATGACGAATTTCATCGCATCAGAGAATACAGACCCGGCGATGAACTCCGTTCGATCCACTGGAAAACATCGGCCCGCCGCAATGAATTGATGGTTCGAGAGTACAGACAAATTCGCGACCAGCGTCTTCTGTTGATACTTGATCTTTGGCAGGATCACCAACCCTCCGACAACCATTCTGCCGACGTACCCGATGAAAGTTCAAATGAACAGACTTTGTTGATTGAAAACGCCGTTTCACTGGCGGCGACAATTGGATGGAAACATACCCAGGAATGCGGGGTTCAACAGCTTGACTCAATCTGTCTTGGAAATGAGAAACTGGAATGGTTCGGCAGCAGGCGCGGTGAGCAAATTCACTCCTGGTTGGATCAACTCGCGATCATAGAGGCAGGAAGCGATTTTTCCATCGCAGATGTTCAGGAAGCAATACTGAATCATCAATCGCCCTCATCCCGCACGGTGTTAATTACAACGCGCCGCAAAAGAGATTTCACCACGGAAAAAAACAGAACCGGCAGTGAGTCTCTCCACGCCCACCAGGGTTTGCTTATCGTGGAAGCCGATCCCGAAAAAACAAAAGAGTTCTTCCAGCAATGCGGTTGAAGTGGCAGATTGGGAGACCGCAGCTTTGTCAACCGTCCTTCTGCCATAACCCGCGGTAAATGGGCCAGCCGGCTTTCCTCTTTTTTCTTTCAAAACTGGTTTGATAATCCATATCATGTTCGGCTGGTCGCTCCCGCGGGGCGGGCAAGTCCCTGAACTGACTGATCTCCCGAATGTGGCCGGTCATCAATTCCCAGTAATCGAAAACATCGGTCCAGCCGTGCAACAGTCCTCCCGGTTGGAGGGTTCGGTAAACCTGCCGAGCGAATTCCGCAGTGAATAACCTCCGCTTGTGATGCTTCGCCTTCCACCAGGGATCGGGAAAATAGACATGAATGGCAGCTACCGACTCCTGCGGGATGAATTCTGCCAACGCCCGTTTTGCATCTCCCCCCAGGATCCGCGCATTGGGCCGGTTCGCCTTTTTGAGACGCTTTGCTGCCCGCCTTCCCTCTTTGTAGTCGATTTCCAATCCTAAAAAATTGGTTTCCGGCTGGTGTTCAGAAGCATTAAAAACAAACAAACCCCGGCCACAACCAATATCAAGTTCCACCGGATGAGTGTTGCCAAACAACCGTTCCCAGCAGATCGGTGAATCGCAATCCCCCAGTGTAAAAAACC
>JALWSL010000681.1 GCA_027080405.1 Planctomycetaceae bacterium | reverse complement strand
TCTTTCTTCTCTTCCTCCTTGCCGGGCAGTTTCAGGGCAGGGCCGGGAGGCGCGGAAGAGTTTCCTGCTTTCGGGTTTTGCATGTCAGGATTATCCGGGTCCGGAAACGCGGGCGCAACCTGATTGCGAAATTCTTCTTTATGCTCGGCGTAGTATTTTTCGACCTCGGCGTCAGTGACCGGAGGGATTTCCTTTTTGACGGTATCGTAGTCTACTTCCAGATAGGCCAGGCGAATGCGGTCGGGTTGCCTGAATCCAAAAGAACCAGGGCCATCTTCACCGGGGAATTTATCCTTCAATTCATTGAACATCTTGAGTAGTTGATCTTCTTTCGGTGTCGGAACTTCTGCAAGAAACGATTCAACTGAAATCGGAACAGCGCTCAGTTCTTCGGTCACATTCAATTTCTGGAAAGCGTCCCAGTAATCTTCGGGTGTGGGCAGGTGTCGCGGCATGAGCAGGCTTCGCATTTCGCGGGAAACCATCTGTTCGCTCAGTATCGACATCAGTTCCGCATCACTGAGTCGCAATTGTGACAGTATCTTTTTGAAAGCGTTAGGAGAGAGTTTGTCGGAGGTTGCTTCGTTTATCAGATTGATTACCTGGTCGTTCGTGACAGCCAGGTCTATTTTTTTCGCCTCACGCATCAATAAAATGTGCATGACAGCTTCCATTCTGGGATCGCCCCCGGTATTGAACAGGTAGTTTTGCAGAAGAAACCGGGGAGGATTTTCCTCACCTTCATGGGCAGCCTGAAAGGCCTGCATCAGGAATTCATCAGCAATCTGTCGGCGGGTGATAACCTGTTCCAGTTCCCGCTCGGTAATTTTTCCAAAGGAGGTCTTGACGGCAACCTGTTCACTGACGGAACTCTGGAAATAGGAACCGAGCATCCAGCCAGCTGCTGCTCCTGCAAACAGCAGAACCCAGCCATATTTTTGGCTGAAAGAGGCTTCGTGGTGGGGACGTCCATGTGTCTGTTTCTTCCCGCTGAAAAATAGCCACCAGGCCAGAGCAATGCCAAGCAGCGCTCCGAAGATGGGAGGAAAAGCGGCGATATTTTTCGTCAGCGAATCAAGGATAACAAATGCGAACATGGCCAGTCCGGTCAGAACAACCATGAGGACCTTTTGATGCTTACGGAAAATCGCAAACGGTGACTTCATCTCTACTTTCCTTTTGCTCAACGTCCATCGTGGAGTGAGTTCGTAAAATCAATAAATTTCAATTTGCCCCGGTTTCCACCTGAAACCCGCAGGCGAACTGTAGTCCAAGCACTGTATTGAGGACAAGCGTTCCTTCCCGGAAAAAACGCTTTCTTGCGATTAACTCTTGACATCGGGACCACTGATCACGTAACCATTGTCTGCCTTGTGCGTAAAAACAGACGCATCGCAGGAGGGGCTGAATCCTTTCCCGAAGTGATTATAACAGTTCCATTTGATCCATTGTATCGCATAATTTTATCGGAAGACAGGCTGCCATGGTGGCAAAAAAGCATAAGTATAAAGCACTTGTTATTGTTGAATCACCTGCGAAAGCGAAGAAGATCGGTCAGTTTCTGGGGAAGGACTATGTTGTTCGAGCCAGTGTCGGTCATGTGCGTGACCTGCCCGCAAAAGCAGCCCAGATTCCTGCAGCTGTCAAGAAAGAGAGTTGGGCAACTCTCGGAGTGAATGTCGATAATGACTTCGAACCTCTTTATGTCATTCCGCCCGAAAAGAAGAAACTGATCAGGGAATTGAAAGAGCTGCTCAAAGATTCGGAAGAGCTGATTATCGCGACCGATGAAGACCGTGAGGGAGAATCGATTGGCTGGCATCTTGTGCAGCTGCTTTCGCCCAAAGTAAAAGTGAGGCGAATGGTTTTTTCGGAAATCACCAAATCAGCGATTCTGAAAGCTCTGGAAGAAACACGGTCCATCAACGAAGAAATGGTGGAGGCACAGGAAACCCGCCGTGTTCTGGATCGCCTTTATGGATATACGCTCAGTCCGTTGTTGTGGAAAAAAATTGCCCGTGGTCTTTCAGCCGGGCGCGTGCAGTCCGTCGCGGTGCGTCTGTTGGTTCTTCGAGAACTCGAAAGGCTCGCTTTCAAATCGGCTTCCTATTGGGATTTGAAGGCGGAACTTCAGAAAGAGCAGGGCGGGGCATTTGAGGCCACACTCCATTCACTGGGGAAAAAGCGGTTGGCCACCGGTAAGGATTTCGACGAGTCAACCGGAAAATTGAAGGAGGAGGCCGATGTGATCCTGCTCGATCAGGATCAGGCTCAAAATTTACGGGAACGCCTGCAATCAGCTCCGTGGGTTGTTTCGAATGTCGAACAGAGGCTTGCCAGGCGGAAACCACCGGCTCCGTTTATCACCAGTTCCCTGCAGCAGGAGGCGAACCGAAAACTCGGAATGACCGCCCGTCAAACGATGCAGACGGCTCAGCGATTGTATGAAAATGGTCATATCACCTACATGCGAACTGACAGTGTTGCTCTTTCCAGTGAGGCGATCAAGGCAGCCCGGGGAAAAATTGAGGTGTTGTACGGTAAGGAGTACCTCAGCCCGTCTCCTCGAAAATTCACTGGAAAATCAAAGAATGCCCAGGAAGCCCACGAAGCGATCCGTCCGGCAGGCACAGAAATGAAAACTCCGGAGGAATTGGGATTATCCGGACCGGAATTCAAGCTTTACAGTATGATCTGGAAGCGGACAATGGCCTCCCAGATGGCTGAAGCGGAACTGAAATTTCTGACCGTGACAATAACCGCCGAGGATGCCCAATTCCGGGCCAGCGGGAAACAGGTTATCTTCCCCGGATTTTTTCGGGCTTACGTCGAAGGCACGGATGATCCCGAAGGTGCTCTGGACGACAAAGAGGCGATGTTGCCACCGCTTGACAAAGAGGAGGTTCTCGGTTGCAAAAAACTCGATGCCCTGCAACACGAAACCAAACCGCCGGCACGATACACAGAGGCCTCACTGGTCAGAATGCTGGAATCAGAAGGGATTGGCAGGCCGAGTACCTACGCCAGCATCATCGGGACAATCCAGGATCGTGGCTATGTCCGCAAGGAAGGGAGCCAGTTG
>JALWSL010000680.1 GCA_027080405.1 Planctomycetaceae bacterium | reverse complement strand
GTCTTTGAAACGGGAGTTCAACGATGTAATAGGAACCGGCTGCCAACGCAACCGTGCAAAACGCTCCCAGAAGAACCTGGCCTTCCAGTGGAACGGTTGGGAACTGCCGGCCGGCTGCCAATCCCCAGGCGTGGTACAAATACATCGAGTAGGAAAGCACGCCAAGAAATTGGAGCGGCTTCCAGTTGAGCCAACCCCAAAGAGGGTGTTTTGAGAGAATAATCAATTGCAGGATCAGAATTCCCATCAGCAGGGATTCCACAGTAAAACCCAGACTGTAATGAAAAATAAGGGGGAGCGAGTGCGCAAGGGAAATCAGGCCGAGCAGTACCACAGGTCCCCAGAAATATCGGGTCAATCGTTGGAGCAACGGCTGGAACCATTTTTCCCGGATCAACAGTCCGAGTAGAGAGCCGATCGCGATGCTGTCGATTCGGGTATCAAAGGCGTTGTACAGCCAGGCAGGAGAAACGAGTTGATTCCAGGCCAGCCAGGAACGCCAGGTGCAAACGGTGACGATGCTGATCGCCAAAAAACGGATCAGAGACTGACGCCCCCGTTTGATGAAGAACAGGAACAGGATCGGCCAGATCAGATAGAATTGTTCCTCAACCGCGAGTGACCAGAAGAAAGAGAAGCCGGTCGGCGGATGGTTATGGAGCGCATTGTAATAGTTTGCCGTGTAGGTGAAGGCAGAAATTGCATGGGCATAATCGACGGGTAACCCCAGGGTATTTTTGGCCGCAATGGTAAACAGCAGGCAACAGTAACACGCCGGGACGATGCGCAACGTCCGCCGAAAATAGAACCGGCGAAACGAGATCTGTTTCTTCTGTTCCCACTGTTTGCATAGCAGCCAGGAAAACAGAAAACCGCTGAGGACGAAAAAGTAGGTGACCCCGTCACCACCAAGATGATTGATACCGCCGTGATCGAAAATGACCAGCATCACCGCAATAAAACGCAATCCATCGAGTGCGGGCAGATGTTTCTGCGCGAACACATCCTGCAATGTCCCGCTTGTCGCTTGCCGGTCTTGTCGTGATTGGCAATTCATGTTTGCCCGCAGGTTTGTTTGGTGAACAGTCATTTTCAGAGCGGTAACACGCCCCTTTTTCATTACCCGAGAATCACTATGAAGGCAAGGACAATCATTTGGAATAGTCGGAAAATGATCCAGGAACCATTTTTGGAAATAATCCGTCTGGAGAGGATTATATCACCTATGACGATTGTACGTGTGAGAAGGGCAGAACTGTATCCAGATTTGACGAATCAATTTGCCTCTGCAATACTCGTGCCGTATGAATGTGCATCAG
Source organism: Planctomycetaceae bacterium (assembly GCA_027080405.1). GTDB lineage: Bacteria > Planctomycetota > Planctomycetia > Planctomycetales > Planctomycetaceae > Rubinisphaera. The sequence continues at coordinate 1,768 of JALWSL010000680.1, read as the reverse complement.
CGGTTCATTTTTCCTCTGTAATGTTTCCCCTGTCGTTCTCCGGATGGCAGGGAGTTGGCTTCCCGCCCGATTGGTCTGACGCAGTTGTCCTCCCTGTCACGAACGTGATCCAAATGGATAGACAGCGCGATATCTGAAAGCGATTGGACATGAAAAACGTAGTCGTTCCCGATGCGCTTCTCGAAACGCTACGGAAATATCAACAGGAACATCTTCTTGAATTCCGGGATCGGCTCGATGAGGCGGCTTGTCAGAATCTGTTGCGCTCGTTGGAGCAGATAGACTTTCCCGAAGTTGCGAGGCTGATTGGGACAGTCTTGAAGAAGCCGAAATCGAAAAATTCTTCCACAACAACGGGGGCTATCACTCCGCTGCGCCAGGTTGTACGGTTGCCTGAAACGGAGGATCAACAGAAAGCGTTGCAGCAGGCGAAACGGCAGGGGCAGGAAATTCTCGATGCCGGAAAGGTGGGGGCCATTCTGGTGGCGGGCGGGCAGGGGAGTCGTCTTGGCTTTCCGCATCCCAAGGGAATGTATCCGATTGGGCCGGTGACGGATCGGTCATTGTTCCAGATATTTTTTGAGCAACTTGTTTCGCTTTCCAACAGGCACAACGTTGCCATTCCGTATTTCATCATGACCAGTGACGCAACACACGAGGAAACCGAGCAGTTCCTCCGTGAGCACAACTGGTTCGGCTATCCGGAAGAAGATGTTCTGCTTTTTCGACAGGGGAAACTGCCGGCGATCGACGCTCAGACGGGAAAGATATTGCTGGCCGGGCAAGGGGAAATCTGCATGAGTCCCGACGGTCATGGCGGATTGCTACAGGCGCTGAAAAAATCGGGTCTGTTGGATCAGATGCGGCAGCGGGACATTGAATATCTTTTCTACCATCAGGTCGATAACCCTTCGGTTCGGTTGTGTGATCCCGTCATGCTCGGGTTTCATGCACAACATGAATCGGAATTGAGTACCAAAGTGGTCGCCAAGCGGTCTCCGGAAGAAAGAGTCGGAATTGTTGCCGAAGTTGACGGCGTTCAACAGATTATTGAATACAGTGATCTCGACCCGGAACTTGCCAAACAGAGGGATGAACAGGGGCGACTGCTTTACTGGGCGGGAAACATTGCCGTCCACGTTTTCAATCGAACTCTACTGGAAAAACTGACGCTGGATCAGGAAGGTCTGCCCGTTCACATTGCACACAAGAAAGTGGATTGCATCGACCGAAACGGAGAGCCTGTGACCCCGGATGAGCCAAACGCTTTCAAATTCGAACGATTCATTTTCGATGCGATTCCCCAGGCAAAAAATCCATTGGTTCTTGAAGTTGATCGCGCCGCCGAATTCAATCCTGTAAAAAACAGAACGGGCGACGATTCTCCGGAAACCGCACGGGCAGCGCTAAACTCCCAGGCGAAATCCTGGTTGGAAAAAGCCGGTTGGGAGGTGAATCCGGAAGCGATCGTTGAAATCAGTCCTCTTGTCGCCCTTGATGCTGAAGATCTCGCAGAGATGGATTTGCAGATTCGACCAGATCAGAAGGAAATCCTGTTGATTCCGGAAGAGGGCGATTCCTAAACAGAGATACCGAACAGGGAGCCGACTCCTGCGGTCAGCAGCATCGCGGCGGCTCCCCAGAAAGTGATGCGGATAATTCCCGTGCTCAATTTTGCTCCCGCAATAATCGATGAAAGTGCGCCGAGGACAACCAGCACGAGCATCGAAACGCCGGAAACAGTGACAATGATGTAATTGATTGGTAC
>JALWSL010000679.1 GCA_027080405.1 Planctomycetaceae bacterium | reverse complement strand
GTGTAAAATAAAGCCCCCCTTCCGCATCCAGAGCCAGATCATTCGGCTGATTGAATCGCTTTCCCTGAAATTCTTTTGCGATGACCTTGTTGACCGAACCGTCCGCGTTCAACTTCAAAACACGCCCGGTTCCCCCCTGACAGGCATAGACGAAACCTTGAGCATCACACATCAAACCGTTACAGCGTCCAGAAGGGGCATAAAAATCGGAGAGCTTGCCGGATGCGTATTTGACAATCCGCTCATTGGGGATATCTGTAAAAAGCAGAAAACCGTCCGGATGCCAGGCCGGCCCTTCGGTAAATTTGAATCCATCAGCCAGTTTCGTTACCTGTGCACCGGAAGGGAAAATATCGGCCCACTCGCTCGCCTTCGTGCTTCCCGCAATCAGGACAAAAGTAGTAATCACCACTACAGCCGATGCCACAACAGGACGAATGCAGGTGAACAGTTTGTGAGTGAAATTTGAAGAGTGTGCAGAACGACTTGAATGAGTAGACATCTATATTCCTTAACTCTGAACAGAAGGAGTGGACAGATTCGAATAGTGCGAATTGAGGCTGTTTTTCCCGAATCGATTTCGGTAAACTGCCGCTTCGTTAATTGTGATTCATGTGTTGAAACTGTTGCCGCGTCAACTATTTTCTGAATATTTCGGCGTCGCTGTTACTTCGGTGTCGCTGATACCTTGTGTCTCTGTCGCACGGTCGTACAAAACAGGGACGATGAAACGAAACACGGTGAAAACAGGAACAGGATAGATCAGCCTTGCACTTCTGTGGGCCACTTTTTTCCCATTATTTCCAGAATGATAATTTCTGAAAACTGTTGACCGACGACAACGGCCGACAGACGACAACAACCGCAGCGAACCAAACCATAACTAACTGACCGAACGAACTTCCAGTCAACCCCGGTTGTCCGCCAAGTAGATTGTTGACAAAGTGAAGGAAATTTTCAATCAGCTTGCAACTTCCCGGCTATAATAGCATATGAAAACTGCAACTCCCATTTTGTGCCTGCATTTTGTACCTGTTTGTCGAGTTAAACAAGTTTTGCAAAAAGAAACCGACTTCTGTGTCTGATACCGCCTTCATCACAACGGGAGAACCGCAAACCGATCTCTCCGCATTTCTCGATCCGCACGGCGGGAATCTCCAGGCTGTTCGGGGATTGTTGCACGATGTTGTCGATCTGGTGACAGCGCATCTTGCACAGGCCGATCAACGTCGTGTTATCCCTCTGGAATGGGAACAGATTGAAACATCTCTGCTCGTACCGGAGCGTCCTGTTTCCCTCAAAGACCTGCTCCGCTCATGCCGGACGCTTTTGGATGGATCGATGAATCCCGCAAACCCCCGTTATTTGGGGCACATGGATCCTCTGCCCAGTACCGGTTCGATTGTTGCTTCGGTCGTCACCGCCGCGGTCAACAACAATATGCTGAGCCACGAAATGTCGCCCATCTTTTCCGAGCTTGAACAACGATTGCTGCGCGAACTGGCGGGCTTGTTCGGACTGCCGATCTCCACCGCAGCCGGTCTGATGCAAAGCGGCGGCTCGTTATGCAATCTGCAAGCCCTGACAGTGGCCCGAAACGCGAAATTGGACTGTCATGCGACAGGCATCGCGGGACGGAAACGTCAGCCGGTTATTTTCGCTTCGCATCTGTGTCACAACTCAATCCAGAAATCCGCGATGATTCTCGGGCTGGGAACCGAAGGCGTCGTTCCGGTTGCAACCGATTCCCGATGCAGAATGTGCCCGGATGCGTTGCGTGCGGCTATCCATAAATCGTATCAAAACAATCAGCAACCCTTCGCAGTGGTCGCCACCGCAGGAACCACTGTGACGGGAAGTATCGATCCGCTCCCCGAAATCGCCTCGCTTTGCCGGGAAAATGAATTGTGGTACCACGTCGATGCCAGCTACGGAGGGGCCGTCATCTTCAGTGAGAAAAAGAAATCCCTTCTCCGGGGAATCGAACAGGCCGATTCAATCACTTTCAACCCGCAAAAATGGTGCTACGTAACCAAAACCTCGGCGATGGTTCTGTTTCGGGAAATGAAAATTCTGACAGACCAATTCCGCATAGAGGCCCCCTACATGAATCTCCACGAAATGACCGGTGAGACCAACCTCGGTGAGTGGGGAATCCAGGGAACACGGGCACCGGATATCGCCAAATGGTGGATGACACTGCTACAACTGGGGAAAAGCGGATTGGGCCAACTTGTCGATCTTGGCTATGAAAACAGTGGGCGTTTTCTCAAGCAGATTCAGAAAAGGGAATATCTGGAATTGGCCACCGAACCGGAAATGAACATCTTCTGCTTTCGGGATACCAGAGACCGTCCGGAAAGTTCCGATCCGGCCCGTCGAAACGAACAACTCCAGCGATATCTGCTGCAAAACTTCAATACGTTTTTTTCACTCCCACAATTCAGGAACTCGCGTTGGCTCAAGGCCGTTCTGTTGAACCCGTTTACGACAGATGAAGATTTCCGGGAAATCTTCGAGGCGATCGACCGCTTCAGTCTATCCCGATGAAAGTCGAAATCGGCCAGACTCCATCGACAGACTCCAAATCAAACAACAGATACGGATCAAACAGCACGCGTCCCGATCAGTACGGTCGAAACAGAAAACGGCTTCAGGCAGGGGAATGGCGAATGGTCGCAATCAGCCCTTCGACATCACCCTTTCAGTCCGTACTCCTTGATTTTACGGTACAATGTCCGTTCGCCAATCCCGAGAATCGCTGAGGCTTCCTCCCGTTTGCCGCCGGTTATCTCAAGTGCTTTTTGAATGTAGAACTTTTCGACTTCCTTCATCGGATGCCCGATCAGGGAATCACAGCCGCTCATCACTGTGCCGGAATCGTGGTCATCATCGCCTACTTCGACCGGAGTGATTTCTTCGGGAAGATCATCAACATCGAGAACGCCATCCATATCGAGCAGGATCATCCGTTCGATCGCGCTCCGCAGCTGTCTGATGTTACCTGGCCAATCGTAAGCCATCAGCGATTTAATCGCGGCTCGGGTTGGATGGGTCACTTCACAATCGTGCCGCTTGGCAAGATCTTTCAAAAAATGCTCGATCAGCAGCGGGATGTCACCAATTCTTTCCCGTAACGGAGGCACGGAAATCGTAATCACCTGCAACCGATAGTAGAGGTCTTCACGAAAAGTCCCCTTGCGAACCATCTCCTGAAGTGGCGCGTTGGTTGCCGCGACAAGCCTGACGTTGATCTTTTTCTCCTCATTGGAGCCGATCCTCGCTATTTTACGATCTTCCAGAACCCTTAACAATTTTATCTGGGTTTCCATCGGCATCTCGCCCACTTCATCGAGAAAAAGCGTTCCGCCAGCCGCATATTCAAACTTGCCGATCCTGCGTGTCACCGCACCGGTGAAAGCCCCGGCTTCATGACCGAACAGTTCGCTTTCCAGAATGCTTTCAGGAAGGGCGGAAATATTCAACGGGACAAACGGCTTGTTTTTGCGTTCGCTGTTCTGGTGCAGTGCCCGGGCAACCAGTTCCTTCCCCGTGCCGCTCTCTCCCTGGATCAGCACGGTTGCATCAGTCGGAGCGACATTCTTCAACCGCTCGATCAGCTTGTGCATCACCGGACTGTTGCCAACAACGCCCTCGAATCCGAATTTCTCGTCCAGCCGCCTGCTCAATTCAGCATTCCGACGGATCAGACGAACACGCGTTGATGCCTTCTCGACCGCTGTACGAAGTTCATTGATATCAAGCGGTTTCGTCAGGTAGGTATAGGCCCCTCCCTGCATCGCCGCAACTGCCGAATTGATCGTGCCATGTCCCGTCAGCAAAATCACCTCTGCATCGGGAAGTTCCTTTTTCGTTCTGGTCAGGATATCAAGACCGTCGAACTCATCCATCATCAGATCGGTAACGACGATATCAAAATTCTCGTTTTCAATCAGTTCGATTGCGCGCTTGCTCGAACTGGAGACTTTGCAATCACAATTGATCCGCTCCAGTGAATCCGCGACTGCCTGCGCGTGCCCCTCATCATCATCGACAATCAGGGCGCGAATGGCGATGCGATTCAAATTCGAATTGTCGTCGTTTTTTTCCATGATAACAATTACAGAGATAACAATGACAGACGCTGAGCGTTGCTGTGCGGTTCAAACTTCAATCAAACCCCAGTCGGAACAGGTGTTTTCGGAACAGGTGTTTCCTGTATCGTATGAATTTCCAGTTAATCCAAGCTTCAAATTTCCTGCAGGAGAAAGGCGAATGAAACCTGATTACGACCGCTGACTATAATGTTTTATCCGTAACGAGGGAAATCATCAGCCCTGTTTCGCGAACGGCTTTTCAGAAAACCGCCCTGTTTCCCTCTCCCTCCCCTCCATCTCATCCAACCGACCTGCGTTAAGCTGGAGACCCGTTGTACCATTACCAAACACGCAGCAGATAGGTACAATGCCTTCATGAAACGTGTCGCCCTGCTGATTGAAACTTCCCGAACCTACGGTCGTGATTTATTACGGGGAGTAAAGCGATACAACGATGAACGCGGCGGTTGGTCGTTATTCGTTGAAGTTCGCGACCTGGAATCGAAACCACCTCCCTGGCTTTCCAGTTGGGATGGTGACGGGATTCTGGTTCGTTCGGGCAGTCAGGCCATTGCCACCGCGGTCAGACGATTGGGAGTCCCTGCTGTTGAACTGCGTTCCACCAAAATCGGGGAAAACATTCCCTTTGTCGGGGTGAACAACGAAGAAGTCGGACGACTTGTCGCCGAATATTTTCTGGAACGTGGATTTCACCACTTCGGCGTTTATGAACTTGATTCCGAACAGTTTTTTGTTGATCGTCGAGACAGTTTTGTGCGTCATCTTCGAAAAGCCGGATACGAATGTTCCGCCTTTCAGCAAGCAGGGCACACAGAAAAACCGAGTCAGTGGGAACAACAGCAGAAAAGGCTCATCGACTGGCTGCAATCCCTCCCCCGTCCTGTTGCTGTCATGGCTTGCACAGACCAACTCGGCTGCTGGCTTCTCGATGCGTGCAGAAGGGCGAAGATTCCCGTCCCTGAACAGATTGCTGTTGTCGGTGTGGAAAACGATGAAACTCTTACCGCAATGAGTGCTCCTCCACTTTCAAGCCTCTCACTGGCCGGCAGGAAAATTGGTTACGAAGCTGCCCGCATCCTCGATCATTTGATGAACGGAGAGAAGCCGCCGCAGCAATCAGTGCTGATCGATCCCGAAATGGTCGAAACCCGCCTCTCCTCGGACATCTTCGCGATTGAAGATCCGCTGCTCTCCCAATGTTTACGTCTGATTCGCGAACAGGCCTGCCAGGGAGTGAAAGTTGCGGATATCCTGCAACAGGTTCCCATTTCCCGTAGTTCATTGGAAAGGGGCATCCGCAAACTCCTGGGACGCTCCCCCAATGCGGAAATCAATCGCGTCCGAATCAGAAAGGTACGCGAGTTACTTTCCCAAACCGATTTATCTCTTGAGGAAATCGCCCGCCGCACCGGCTTTGCAACCTCACAATACCTCTCTGAACTGTTTCGCAAATCGGAAAACAGAACTCCGGGCGAATATCGTAAATCATCGCGTCAACGCTAAGTAAAGGCTGGCAGCAAACCGGCATAGAAGCAGATAATCTGCGCGCGTTCTGGAGTTCTGTAACCACTCTTTCCCGAAGATGCCGCGACATCCTCACATTGATAGTCGTCAGCCTTTCAACCTGCCTTAGCGCGTTCTGCGTTATCGCATTTTGCTTTGGCGCACAAAGAAAGCTGCCACAAGAACGCGCTCGTGGCAGCCTGATCAAACTCAACAATCCACAGGCATTATTGCCAAGATCGTAATCGGACTGTTATCGTACTGTTATTAACGAAGAAACAGAGACCGAATACTTGAGATTAACGTCGTTTTGCTGCTTCATCGACAGGATAATCGCAAGCGATATCGCATTGGTTATCGTCGCAATCGTCCGTCGTGTCTGCCCAGGCAGATCCGCGTGTGTAGGCAGCAAGCCCACCAGTGTAGGTTTTCTCTTTTGAGAAACCGGTGTAGTAGTAGGACTGATTGACATTACCAATGGCATCAGCAACGTCATTCAACTCCGCAACAACAGCGTGCTGCACTTCGCTCAGACCGACGATCAATCCAATCACCAGCAAAGTGGCGATCAGAACGAGTTCTGCTGAGACAACAAACCCAGCTTCATCATTCAACAATGCCTTCATCATCTAACGTTCTCCTTTTTCTCTAAACCTTCTTTATGTGGTGCGAAATGCACCAGGACATGAAACGCAAAATTGTTGCCGCCAGCTTGTGCAAGACTCGGTAAGTGCCGCGCCTTGGGAAATAACAACAGAAATCGCGACCGCGAAGCAGACAAAAAACAGACAAAACCGACCGGCTATTCTACGAACGAGAGATGATAATACTTGCTCAACCCGATTAAAAGGTTTTTTTCGAAAAATCGTTACAATGGGTAAGAAAATGTTTATCGGTCGCCCCATCGGTTCAATCGCTTCGTCGCGTGCCCTCTCAAAATCAATGAAAACACCAATGACGACCGCCTCCTCTGTTTCTTGTAACCCGACGTACAAGCCCCAACAATTTCTCCAAAAAGCCTGGAGTTATACATGTTTACCATTGACGCTATGCACATATGTCCGCTAATGCTATTTTCGGGATTTTTCCCCCGATTTCCGATTCGACGAGAACTATCAGCTGAGAGAACGCGTTAAACTGAAACAGAGCAACCAGAGAATATGAGAGAGACGGGTGGAGATAAATGGGCAGAAAAAAGAGGAAGAAAAAGAAGCAGGCGAGTGTCGATACGACGCAATTGGTAAAGGGAGGGCTCGTTTGTGCCGGGATTGTGGCGGTCATCTATTTTTTCAATAGTTTGGACGGCAGTGCTCCCTCAAGTACGACTGTCTCTCTTGTTACCCCGCAGGGTGGTGGACAAAACGTCAATCAGAACATCAACCAAGTAGACCTCAATCGACGGAAACAGGCTCCGGTAAAACAGCAAGCCCCGCCTCAAGGTTCAGACCAACCGAAACCAGGGCAGGAAACTCCCCAACTGACACCAGCCGACGTCGATCGGGATGCGCAAATGATTGCCCAAATCTTTGCTGACAAAAACAAACCCGTGGTACCAACCACTGCGACATCTCTCTCAGAAGTCCCGGCTGAAATGCTCCAGGTTGAACTCCCGAAATCTGCTCTGAAATTGCCCGACTTGCTTGAGCGTGTCAAGCCGTCACTGGTCAAGCTGACTTTCCTTCACTCGACCGGGAAAAGTGAAGGAACCGGTTTTATTGTTTCGAATTCTGGCCTGTTGATAACGGGGCTCCACTTATTGGAAGGGGTCCGCGGTGCCAGCGCAGACCTGTCTGATGGAACTTCTGCGGAAATCGAAGGGTATCGGCTGATCAGTCCGGAACACGATATCGCGATCTTGCAGATCACACCGCCGGAAAGGGGATTGAAACTGCTTCCACTGAGTAATCAACTCTCCCACCAGGAAGCACCTGTTGCAGCCTTTGGTGCTTTCGAAGACGCGGTTCAGGGGAAAATTACCGCCGTTCCTGACCAACGCAAAATGCGGACTGATTGGCGACTCCCATTCGCCGGGAATTGGCTGGAAACATCTCTCCCTGTCTCGCCCAACCATCAAGGCGGGCCCGTCGTCAATCCTTATGGTCTGGTTGTCGCTGTCAATTTGATTCAACTATCGAGCGGGAAAGAACATCACCTGGCCTTGGCATCGAAAGATATCCTGCCTCTGATCAACGCTTCCCGAAATCAGGAAGTGAAAAAGCTCACTCCCAATCTCTTTGCAGGTTTCAGTAACGACCTGAAAAGGAGAATGGCCAGAAATATCGCCGGCACGGATCGGGCACAGGAGCTTTTTGCCAATATCAAACAGATTCGTCTTCTTCAGAATCTACCGAACAGTTTGGTGGCTTCAGGAGTCGTCAGGGAAATCGTCAACAACAACGCCAGGCGTTCTTTTTCCAAATCCGGTTTTGAATTGATCCCCGACAACCCGGCAGGATCCCCCGTTGCAGAGAATATACCGACACTACAGGTGATTCTCACTGCCGAGCCTCAGCGCATCCGGGCCAAAGATTCATTCAAGGTTTCTGTCCAGGCGGAGTTGATTGTCATTGATCCCCAGGAAAACTCCAGTAACAGGTTTGTCATTATCTGGAAGGGGAAAAAGACCGACATCGGATCGATCCTTGCCGAAGGCGTCTCCCCCGAGATCGCCTCCAGAATCCTCAGCCCCAAATTAAAAAGCTACTTCGATAGATTTCGTACGGCCCAATCGAAATCGAAACGGTTGCTTAAGCAGGATAGTTGACCCTTCTTCCTGTTCCTGGAATTCCCGTTGCCTGCCACTTGCTACCCGGTTTTGCAATCTGTCAATTTTTCACTGCTCGGTGGCTACTGCCAATTAACGGCTATTACCAGTTGACGGTTACTACCAGAAAACGAATATCTCCTTTGTCTGCGGAATGATAATCTCCCGGGTCTGGAAGCCTCTATCAAAAAAGCAGAAGCGGCTTTAACCACAGCCGCTTCACTTTCAACGGGGAACGTGCAGCGGTGCGTTGCAACCTGTCACTTTTCCTGCATAATCGGAGATGATCTGACAGGGGGCTTTTCGGAGTTCCTCGAAGTCGGGGCGTGGATCGTATTTTCTTCTGGAAGTGGTTTTGAAAGTGGTGATGATGCAAAGAGAAAACAGCCGGAAACAGATCGAAAAGGCCTGCCAATTTATCCCGGGAGGAGTGAACTCGCCGGCTCGCGCTTTTGGAGGAGTTGGCGGCGATCCGGTTGTTATCGACCGTGGTGAAGGGGCCCGACTTTACGATATAGACGGAAACGAATACATCGATTACATCGGCTCATGGGGGCCGCACATTCTGGGGCATCGGCATCCTGCGGTTATCGAGGCGATCGAAAAAGCCTTGAACAAAGGAACCAGTTTTGGCGCACCGACCGTACAGGAAACGGAAATGGCGGAGCTACTGTGCGAAGCCGTCCCCTCACTGGACAAAGTCCGCATGGTGAACTCCGGAACCGAAGCAACGATGTCCGCCATCCGGGTTGCCCGTGGTTTTACCGGGCGGGATGTCGTCGTAAAATTCGCAGGCTGCTACCACGGGCATGTCGATTCGCTGCTGGTGCAGGCAGGCAGTGGTGCGCTGACGCTTGGCGTTCCGTCCAGCCCCGGAATTCCACAGGGATGCACCAAAGACACAATTGTCCTGGAGTACAACAACATCGAACAGCTTCAACAGGCGTTTGAGGAACGTGGTTCTGAAATCGCCTGTCTCATTCTCGAACCGGTTGTCGGCAACATGGGAACTGTGATTCCCGAAAAAGACTTCCTGCACGAAACCCGCAGGCTGTGCACGGAACATGAAGCCGTTTTGATTTTCGATGAGGTCATGACCGGCTTTCGTCTCGCATATGGAGGCGCACAACAGCGACTCGAAGTCACGCCGGATATGACAACACTCGGAAAAATCATCGGGGGCGGCATGCCGGTTGGAGCCTACGGCGGGAGGGCAGAGATCATGAACGTGGTCTCCCCCACAGGACCGGTCTATCAGGCAGGCACACTTTCGGGGAACCCGGTCGCCATGGCATGTGGCCTGGCCACTTTGAAAGTGCTTCGCGATGAAAACCCCTATCCCGAACTCGAGCAGCTCAGCGAAAAACTGGCAAACGGGTTAAGTGAGGCGGCACAAAAAGCAGGTTTGCCTTACCAGATGGCACAAATCGGCAGCATGATGACCCTGTTTTTCAACGATCAGCCGGTAAAAAACTTCTCCATTTCCAGCAAAAACAATACCGAGCGATTCGCAAAATATTTCCACGGCATGCTCGATCACGGCATCTATCTGCCCTGCAGTCAGTTTGAAGCGATGTTTGTTTCAGCCGCACACTCGGAAGAAGATATCAACCGGACAATTCAAATTGCAGAACAGGTACTGGCCGGAGTGGATTGATCCCCCATGCGGAACCCTGAATCAGACTTTGCATTCAACACGGTGCAGTCGTTGGAACCTGACCGGCGATTGTCATGAATATGCCAGCGCTGCTATCGCCTGATCGGCATTTCAAACTTCTCTTCTGAAATCACTTCCTGTGATGTCGCAGGCGAACGCCGCTGCCGATTCTTCCAGTTTGATGTCGACCAGACAGACCAGTTTTCCGTCACGCCTTGTGAAACATCATCGAAGATCCTCGTGAGCAGTTGAGGAGTGAGACCACGATTCGGCACTGTTTTTTCCAGAAGAAAACGCCCCATCTGTCTGCTGTAGGCGAACCGAAGTCCCCGATACATTTCTTCATTACGGGCAAGCATTTCCAGCAGGGGCTCACCAGGAACTATCCCCGCGGGTAATGGATCGAGCCATGCTTTGACATGAACTACAGAGTTGTTTTCACGAAGAACGGCGGAAAGAGAAAGTTCAATCTCCTGCCCATCAACCTCAGTCAGGTATTGGAAGTCGTACCTTGAATGGACTCGATAAAGCTCCAACCCCATCTCTCTGATCATCGCTCCCAGTTGCTCCAAATCGAGCGTCCTGCCTGCAGGTGTGACCCGATCACTTTCTCCTGCAGAAGGAAACGCATTTCTTTTTTGGGTTTGGGGACTCTCTCCCTCTGAACCGGTAAAGGGGGGGAAACCAGTAGACGGGGCACGAGATGGAACTTTTTTCACTTCCGGTTCAGGTGAAAAAGGAGGGAACCCCGACTGAGCAAAAGCGTTGGGAATGGCTCCTATCAAAACGGCAACGACCAGAACAGCCGAGTAAATTGAATGAATTTGTCGCATGACAGGCACTCCATTGCCCGATGACCCCTGATTGTGACGCCTGCGCCAGACGTCGCCCTTGTTCTCGTGCTTGAACTGTCAATTCAACCGCCGGATTCACCTGTCGAACCCGGGGGCAGCGTTTTACCTGCTGAACAGTGCCTCCAAGCATATCTGAGACCAGCTCTCAAACTGATCCCGCTCGGATAATAGTTCTTCAGGTGACGAGAACCCCGCCTCTAGCATCGACGCTTCTTTTGGGAAAACTTTGGCTTGATCTAATTCAAACAGATGCACAATACCCAAATGAACCTTACCAACTTCCGAATCGTCATCGTTTATCATTCCTACGCATTTATCCTGGTACCCCCCTGTTATCGAGACTTCCTCATCAATTTCCCGCTGCATCCCTTCCAGATAGGCATGATTCTCGCCATTCTTATCAAGAGTGCAAATATGACCACCTACCCCGATCGAACGCTTGCTGTGCAATCGGGACTCTCCCTGAGCCGTACCTCGACGGTAATTGAAGACCCTCCCGTCATGCACAAACACGCAGTAAGGAATCAGCTGTTTGTAGCTGGGATCCTGTTCCATCAAATCGCGTGGCCGGTAAGACGTGTGCATCGGATCAAGCAACGTTTTCATGTAAGGCTCGATATTCTCCTGGAACCCCTGGAAATAGCCAATCTCATGGAAAAGAAGTGTCGGCACAACAAGAACCTGTTCAACGGTGCCTGTTTCTGATTCATTTTTTTCCGGCGTTGTCTGCTCGGTCATGGGAATCCTTTCGGAGATGCTGTCTGATTTGAAAATTATGGTCCAGAGAGACCAGCGAGAGTCGAACTATAACATCTTGCAATGTATTATTCGAATCAACCAGCATGGAGGTTTTCCGTAAACGGCGTTGCAGCGCATCCTGCGATGAGGATTTTATTGAACAAGACACCCCAATCATGCAGCCTTACAAAATAATTATTGGCCTCGAAGTCCACACGCAACTTCTGACAAAAACAAAGTTGTTCAGCGGTTGCTTGAACCGATTCAACCCTGACGCCCCGAATACCCAAACCGATCCCGTGACAATCGGCTTGCCGGGAACACTACCGGTGATGAATCGCAAAGCGTTTCTGCTTTCCCTGAAAACCGCGATGGCGCTCAACTGCAAAATCGCCAGGCATACCAAATGGGATCGTAAACAGTATTTTTACCCCGCCTTGCCCAAAG
>JALWSL010000678.1 GCA_027080405.1 Planctomycetaceae bacterium | reverse complement strand
ACATTTTGGACTTCATCGGTTTGTTCGCTCAGCCACGATTTGTTAATCTTGATCGACATGATGCTGATATCGCAGATTCAGGCAATCATGGCAAGATCAATCTCAGTCCAGGCCGTGAACGGTTACGACGCGGTCTGCTGCCTTTCGAGCAGGCAACACAAGAATATAACGTGAGCAGTTTGCGGATGAGCGTGAAATGCTTGCCTGTTCGGTACGCGGTCATTGGGGGATCGAAAACAGTTGCCACTGGTGTTTGGATTTCATTTATTTATTACGAAGATGAATCCAGTATCCGCCGAAAGAACTTGCGTAAGAATTTCACGTGGCTGAATCGCTTCACGTTATCGCTGATCAAGCAGAATCCGTCGAAGCAAAGCCAGGTAATGAAACGCAGAATATGCGACTGGAATGAAGACTACTTGTTGCAAGTCCTTACCAACACAACAACTGAGCACACGCTGGCCCTGTCACTTCGGGTAACTGAACTTAAACTCGATAAGTGACGCAACAGGCAAAAGAATTTGTGGGTGAGCAACATCGAATCAAGATGGAAACAACACGGCGTTTATTGTTTGATTGTCATCAGGCAATACTTCCAGATCGGGCATAATTTGTCCATGTTTTTTGAGGAGGTATTTGAAACCACAAGAAGAGGCAATGTTTGCAGGGGGAAAACCTGTCCTAGAAACCTCTTTTGGTCCCATCGGTTGTCCCATAGCACTGGGACAAACAAAAAGACATCCCGTAACCCGTTTACTTAAAACAAGTTACAGGATGATGGGTTTTCCAAAGCGGAGAGAGGGGGATTCGAACCCCCGGTACCTTGCGGTACACAACATTTCCAATGTTGCACAATCGGCCACTCTGCCATCTCTCCCAACAGGAAGCATCCAACGACAAACCAGGCGACACTTTTAGACGCCGGTAAGCCGTAAATGCTTATTCGCAAGTGTTAATGTATATGCTTCTCCCTTACCAGCACTTGAGGTTGAAAGTATTTTTGCAACCTCGTAACCACAATTAAAAAAATTTGCTTTCCAATTCCCAATTCAATGACCAGTAGTGAAAAGAATTGAACTACTGGACGAATACAAATGTTTTCCTGTTTTCAATCCGATCATACCAAACAAAGTTGACAGGTGAGTCGGATTCCTGTTTGCGGGCCAGCTTTTACCGTTTTTATTGTGACTCTGTTTCCTTCGCGGCACCTGAAGTCTTGATGTGGTTTACTCCTCCTCAGATGGTTCTACCGGTTTCTCGCCACGGGCGATCAGTTGTGCCAGAGATTCCAGGCGTGATTCGATTTTTTTGCAGGAAGCGGCCAATTCTCTCCAGCGAGGGTCTTTTTTACGTTGCTCTGGATCTACCTTATTTTCATCGAGTTTCTGCTCATAGACCGCCAAGGCGTTCTGGGCTATTTTCAGACTACGTTTCAATCGATCCTGCTTCAATGGCATAATGCTGATTCCGGTATATAAAATCTCTGTTCAAAATGCGATAAAAAAGTCACAACAGGGCCAATTAGCCCCCTTATTGGCAGACCAGCGACACAACAACAATCGCAAAGCCATCTGAAATCGCCATTTCTATCCTTCGTGTAGTAACATGAATCCGATAGAAGGGCCAATTCTGGCGATGATTCGATGCTTAATCAAGTCAATCGGACCAGTTTTCGGTACCTGTTTCATATTCAAATGACTTTTTTGTAAAAGTGTCCAAAATCCGAATGATCTCGACAAAACGGCTTCGGATCGCTATGACACGCTTCCCTTCCCACTTTGGAACTGATGCGAGGTCCTCCCAACAGATCGCTGCGTTCCTGTTCGTCCTACCCTCTTCATAATGAGAATGTCATGCTTATTCGTAACAATATTCGATCATGGGCATTGTGCCTTGCTCTATTAAGCCTGGCGTGTGGTCCTGGCTGTGCTGCGATTCCGGGGTCTCAGGAATTTATCAGGAAAACAGCCATCAAGCCCAACACTGGCGATTATGATGATGGCACTGATGAGGTCGATGAAGAATGGGTCCGGAACGCAGGAATCGAGGCTCGCGGAGATCGGCCACTGGAACACGATAATGATCCTTTTCGCAACCTCCTCATGTCGCCCAAAGCCAGAAGTATCGAACGAAATCTTGGATTCGATTGACTCAATTCCCCTGCTCCCCATAAAAAGAATGCGCACACTCCCGACAGTCAGGCAACACCGGGGTTCCCGCGAGGTTGCTCGTCTGGAGGGCGTCCCCAATTTCATGACCGGATCAAATGCAGCACTGCGTTACGGCTGCTGACTCCTTTGGAGGGGCTGGTGTCAAAAAAGAATCAATCGTTGAAGTTTTCGTCAAGATCTTCAAGATCGAAATCTTCCTGAATCTCCTGTTCCAATGAAGCACCTCCAGCTTCTCTTGTTGCTGATCTTCTGAATACAGCGACGACATCCTCAACAGGGACGACGAATAGCAGGTTGTCCGCTTCAAAGTCGACGGGAATGGCATGTTGGGGGTGGAACAGGACCTTGTCGTACTTTTTGACGGGAAAAGTGTCGTCACATTCCATCTCCAAACTAACCGCAACGACACGGCCAGTAATCGTTGGTATCTCGGATTGGTCAGGGAGGACAATCCCGCCACGCGTAGTGTGCCTACCTTCATCTTTACGAATCAGAATACGCTCTCCAAGTGGTTCAACAAATTCGGTCATATCAACACCCATTAATGCATGGAAGGAAGTTCGACTCAAAGTCCCGGAATTGAGACTGTTTGAATTGCCCCATCTCTACCACGAGGCGACCACACCTCCCGATCGCGATTCCTGCTGGTCGCTTCTCGAAACGCGACCGTTTGAGCAGATCATGTGTGCCGCGTGATTAAACAACTCACTTGCGTGAATTGTAGATGGCAGGGGGAGCCATAACCACTGTTACTATGGACACATCCCGTTGAGTCAGGTTCGCTCACCGGTAAGAACCCAGCGCGGCTGGTCTGTTCTGGCCGCCGTAACCAAACTGGGGTGCATTCCGCACTTTGCGATTGGCGTGGGATTTGCTGCGCTTGTCGGCACGGGAAATTGCTGGAATTCCTGCAATCTGGACATGATAGG